>JALEKC010000094.1 GCA_022769325.1 Eubacterium sp.
GAAGTTAAAGACAGTTACCATTGGAAAGAGTGTTACAAAGATTGGTTCTAAGGCATTCTATGGATGCAGTAAGATAAAAACTCTTACCATCAAGTCAACTAAGTTAACCACAAAGAAGATTGGAAGCAAAGCGTTTACAAAAACACCAAAGAAGATGACTGTCAAAGTGCCAAAGAGCAAATTGAAAAGCTATAAGAAACTCTTAAAGGCAAAGGGAGTAAACTCCAGAGCAAAGATTAAGAAGTAGAATATCACATAACCTTGTTCCGATTTTTACAATTTATATGTAGCGGAATTGTGTATTATTGTGGTAGAGACGAGGGCGTCTAAAAGTAAATGATTTACTTTTAGACGCCTTTTTATGATAGCTAGAAAGGATGATGAATATGGAGACACGAATTGCGGAGCATCCTATTTTAGGAGTCCAGCAGAAAGGTAAAAAAGTAAGTTTTACATACAATGGAAAGACAATTGAGGGCTACGAAGGGGAGCCGATTGCAGCGGCATTAAAGGCAGCTGGGCTGATGGTACATCGATATACTGCCAAAGAACATAAACCAAGAGGAATCTTTTGTGCCATTGGAAGATGTACCGATTGCGTTATGATTGTCGATGGTGTTCCAAATGTGAGAACTTGTGTTACCTCGTTGAAAGAAGGAATGGACGTGAAAACTCAGTACGGTGTTAGTGAAAAGCCTTTTGATGAGCAATAAAAATAGTCAGGAAAGGAGTGTTAGAGAATATGAAACGTTATGATTTGATAGTTGTTGGAGCAGGACCTTCCGGATTGTCAGCGGCAATCGAAGCTGCGAAACGAGGGTTAAAAGTAGTAGTGTTTGATGAGAATGAGAAACCAGGTGGCCAGCTTTTTAAGCAGATACATAAGTTTTTTGGTTCTAAGGAGCACAAAGCCAAAATTCGAGGATTTGTCATTGGAGAACAGTTGCTGAAGGAAGCAGACGAGCTCGGCGTGGAAGTTGTATTAAATGCAACGGTCATTGGTTTGTACCAGGATAAAGAAATAACGGTGAGAATAGGTGAGAGCGTATATCACTATAAGGGAGACACTGTTATTGTTGCCACGGGAGCAGCAGAAAATATGGTTACTTTTCCGGGATGGACATTGCCGGGGGTGATTGGTGCAGGAGCCGCCCAGACGATGATGAATCTTCATGGTGTAAAACCTGGTAATAAAGTATTGATGTTAGGTTCTGGTAATGTCGGTCTTGTGGTGAGTTTTCAGCTGCTGCAGTGCGGATGTGATGTAGTGGCACTGGTGGATGCGGCACCGCGTGTAGGTGGTTATGGTGTACATGCTGCGAAGGTGGCACGTACAGGAGTTCCATTTTATTTGTCTCACACAATTGTAAAGGCGGAGGGAGAAGAGTGTGTGACCGGAGTTACCATTGCAGAAGTGGATAGCAGTTTTAAGTTTATTCCGGGCACGGAAAAGCATTTTGAGGTAGATACAATTTGCTTGGCAGTGGGACTTTCCCCTATGTCGCAGCTGTTAAAAATGGCAGGTTGTAAGATGGAGGATAATCCAAAACGAGGTGGTCAGGTTCCTATCTGTGATGAACATGGAAGAACATCGGTGCCGGGAATTTATGTGGCCGGGGATGTTTCTGGTATCGAAGAGGCAAGTTCGGCTATGATAGAAGGAAGAATGGCAGGAATTGCTGCGGCAGAGTATTTGGGATTTATCGAAAAAGACGAATTGGACACCGAACTGGAGTCATTGGATAAGGCACTGGATGGTTTGCGGCAGGGAATGTTTGCTCCGAAAAACCGTGGTAAAGAGATTGAAAAGACGGAGGAAGGAATCCCGGTTTCTGACAATCTTTTGAAACATGGATTTGTGGCAGATGATGAAATTGAGAGGTATCCTGGCGTTACTCATAAAGTGGGAGTACATCCGGTTATGGAATGTACGCAGAATATCCCGTGTAATCCGTGTCAGGATGCTTGCCCCAAAGGATGTATCAGCATCGGGGAGAATATTACTTCTCTTCCTGTAGTTGTGGAGGGTTCCCAATGCATCGATTGTGGTATGTGTGTGGCATCTTGTTCCGGACAGGCCATTTTCCTAGTGGATGAAACATACGAAGAGGGATTTGCCAGTGTTACGATTCCATATGAGTTTTTGCCTCTCCCAGAAGAGGGCATGAAAGGAATCGCCCTCGGAAGAGATGGACAGAAAGTTTGTGATGCAGAAGTGACTCGTGTGAGAAGTGTGAAGGCTTTTGACAAGACAAATCTGCTTACGATAAAAGTTCCGGCAGATGATGCAATGAAAGCTCGTTTTTTCAAGGCAGAATAGGAGGTCAATATGAATCAGGTTAATGATAGATCAAGAGATATCGGGCCATTTGTTCCAGGCCCGGATGATGATATGTTAATATGTCGTTGTGAAGAAATTACAAAAGGAGAAATCCGAAAAGCGGTTCATGATGGAATGTGGACAATGACAGAAATTCGAAGATATCTGAGAACGGGTATGGGATTGTGTCAGGGGCAGACTTGTGCAAAACTGGTAAAGGGTATCGTGGCACGTGAATTGGGAGTATCTCCTGCGGAATTGGAACCTGCCACTTCCAGAGCCCCGATGCGACCAATCGAAATGTATGTATTAGCAAATGAAGTAAAGGAGGGCGAATAGTATGAGTAATTGTGCTGACGTAGTAGTTATTGGAGGCGGAATTATTGGCTGCGCCACGGCATATTATCTTGCCAAACTTGGCAGCAATGTAATCGTACTGGAAGGAAGTGACAATATCGGAAATGGAGGCTCATCAAGAAATGGTGGCGGTGTCAGACAATCCGGTCGTGACCCGAGGGAACTTCCTTTGGTTATGTATGGTATTAAAAACTATTGGCCCACCCTTTCAGAGGAACTGGAAGTTGACTGTGAGTACCATCAGGATGGGAACCTGAGATTGGGAAAAACAGAAAAGCACAAAGAGATTTTGACCGGGCTTACCGAGCGGGCTGTAAAAGTTGGACTGGATGTAAGAATGATTGATGGCGATGAAGTCAGAAGGATTAATCCGTATTTGTCAGATGAAGTTACATGTGCAAGCTGGTGTCCGACAGATGGTCACGCCAATCCTTTGACGACAACGTTGGGATATTATAAAGCTGCACGAAGATTAGGCGTGCGGTTTATCACCGGTGAAAAAGTGGTGGAACTGAAGAAAATAAAAGGAAAATTACGAAAGGTCGTAACAAAAAACAATGTGTATGAGGGTGAAAATGTGGTTTTGGCAGCCGGTTTTGCCAGTAGAGCGATTGCCAACACCGTCGGAATTGATATTCCGATGCAAGAGTTGGCCATAGAAGCACTGGTTACGGAAGCTGAGCCACATATGTTTGACCAGATGTTAGGTACGGCAGAAGCAGATTTTTATGGACATCAGACCAAACATGGTTCCTTTGTGTTTGGTGGTTCTTCCGGATTGGAAGGATATACCCGGGATGATTATGGTTTAGCGTCGAATTATAGTTTGACGGCGCCCTGTATTTGCCGAGGCATTATGAAATACTTTCCGGATTTGGCAAAGGCTAAAATTGTCAGAACATGGGCAGGCTGGATGGATCAATGTGCGGATGGTGTACCTGTTTTAGGAAATGTTGATGAAGTGCCTGGATTGGTTTTGGCATGTGGATTTACCGGACATGGTTTTGGAATTGCTCCGGGAGCAGCAAGCCAGCTGGCAGAACTGATTGTCAATGGAACAACTACTGTGGACTTGACGGACTTGAGATATGACCGTTTTCATGCTAAGATATAGAAAAACATGAAAAGAGGAGTTCTATGATAGAATTACAGGACAAGTTGCGACCGACACAGCCATTTTTTGTTTTGGATACCGGTCGATTTTACCAAGAAGTATTTGCAAGACAGGGAATTTCTCATTTTTACACATTTAGATGTAAAGGAAATACCAATCTTAGAATTGTCCCAGACGGTTGTATTGATTTGATTTTTGGATATGGATTAGATCAGATGAATGCACTGGTCCGTGGTACATATACAGAGTACAAGGTGGAAAAAATATCATCATTTTCAGATGTTTTTGGTGTAAGATTTTTTCCGGGAGTACATCCGGGTTTTTTATCGGTCACCATGAAAGAACTTTATAATAGGCAGCAGAGGATGGGACCTTTTTTGAAGGGCGATAAAAGCTGGCTAAAGGATATGAGTAAAGAGATGGATTTCTATCAAAGAATTCGCATATTTATGGAAGTCTATGAGGAAGCAGAAAAGGAAAAAAAAGCTTTTATGGGTAAAAAAGCTTTGATTAATTCGGTAAAGCAGATGGTTTATGATTCATCCGGTAAGATAAGAATATCCCAATTGAGTGAAAAGACAGGATATTCGGAAAGATATATCAACAAGGTATTTATCGAAGAAATGGGATTTTCGCCCAAAGTATTTTGCAAAATAATTCAGTTTCAGAGAGCCATTGAATTGTTAAATTATGGTGCACCTGAAAATATGACGGATGCAGCAGTATATCTGGGATATTATGACCAACCCCAGTTTATCCGGGATTTTGCAAAATACGCAAACATCACACCTAATAAATACATTAAGATGATACAAAATGAGGAATATAAATCAAAAGTGATATCGTTGTAAAGTGACAAAGGCGTCTGTTTCAGGCGCCTTATGTATTTTAAAAGGAGGAGGGGATATTGGTTGAAATATGCATAACAGTCAATGGAAAGAGCAGTCGAACAGAAGCAGTCGCAAGGCTGCTTCTTTCTATATTACCACATAAATAACCGATTTTTGGAAGAATTATAGTAAAAAGTAATGAATTTGTAATAAAAATGTGGTAGAATTAAGGATAATTGCTTTCATGAAAGCGAAGGTGAAAAAATCGAAAAAATACTGAGTTGTGTTAGGAGATGAAAAACATGGATATCAAAGAGCAATTTAATATCGTGGCGAAGGAATATGATGCGAATCGGAAAAAATTTATCCCCTGTTTTACGGATTATTACAAAAATACAACAAAGTTTATTTTGGCGAATATGGAGAAACCCAAGAGAATTTTAGACTTAGGTGCCGGGACGGGTTTGTTGTCCTATTATTGGTATCAGCAGTGCCCATCGGCAGAATATGTGCTGGTTGATATAGCGGATGAAATGCTGAATGTTGCGCGCCAGAGATTTGCGGGCATAGATAATATATCTTATCAAATATTGGATTATTCCAAGGGGCTTCCGGGAGGAGAGTTTGATGCCATTATTTCCGCTTTGTCAATTCATCATCTAGAGGATGAGGATAAAGAGAAATTATTTGCACAGATTTATGACAGATTACCGAGGGGTGGTTTGTTTGTAAATTACGACCAATTTTGTGCCGGACAGGAAGAAATGAACGAATGGTTTGATTCTTATTGGGAAAACCAGTTATTCCAAAGGGGGTTGAATCAGCATGATATGGAACTGTGGAAAGAGAGAAGAAAATTAGATAAAGAATGTTCGGTTGAGAAAGAAATAGAAATGCTTTCCAGGAGTCTGTTTAAGACAAGCAAATGTGTGTATTCTTATCAAAAATTTTCGGTCATTGTAGCTATGAAATAGGAGATAAATAGGATTCGAAAAGGAGAAGATATCAATGTGTACGAGTATTATTTCAAACAGGAAAAAAAACATAGTAGGTTGGAATTTGGATATTTTGGATATGGAACATAGAGTTACTGTTTCGGATATAGGTGTATTTATAGAAATTAATGACGCAACGGAGGGATGGCTTCCTCTTTTTGGAGCAAATTCCCGAGGAGATTTTGTCGGGATGCCAACTTGCTGGCCGTTTGATGAAAGAAGTAATCCCACGTCGGATGAGGGAAGAAATGTAATCATGCTGGATATCGATTTACTATTACAAAAGAAGACTTTACAGGAAACCAAAGAGATTGCAGAAAAGGAGAGGGTATTTAGCGTTCCGGGAGTGACGTTTATGTCTTCGCTTTCAGATAGGGATGGAAATGTGCTGCAGATTATTCCGGGACAGGGAAGCCGATATTTTGAAAAGCCCAAATATCAAGTGCTGACTAATTTTTCACCATATAAAATGGATAGTGAACAGCATCCCTGGATGGGATATGATCGATATCAAATTGCAAATAAGATGTTGGAAGAATCATCGGATGAATTTGATGTCAAGGATTGTTTTCAAATTTTAGAGGCGGTTTCACAGGAAGTGTGTCCGACGGTTGTTTCGATGGTTTTTGACGTGTCTGAAATGACAGTATATTGGTGTGAAGATAGGCAGTGGGGTAAGGTTCACAAAAAAAGGTTTTAACACTTGACCGTAGTGAAACATTATTATACAATGAATCGGAAAGGGTATATGTGGAGGGAGAATAAAGCAAAAATCAGGTGAGCAAAAGATGTTGCAAATGAGATTATACGAAAATCTTCCGCAGGATGCAATGTGTATTCGAGAAAAGGTTTTTATGGAAGAACAGGGTTTTTGTCAAGAGTTTGATGAAATTGATGAAATCGCACTCCACGGGGTGTTGTATGAGGATGAGACAGCAGTGGCCACCGCAAGACTGTATTTTGATGAAAAGGAGCATAAGTGTTTTGTGATTGGTCGTTTGGCTGTGGTCAGAGAATACAGAGGGAAGCATTATGGTGAAAAGATGCTTGCTTTTTTGGAAGAAGAAGTGTGTCGGCGTGGAGGAACCAGCATTGGGTTGTCAGCACAAAAACAAGCGATGAATTTTTATAAAAAGCAGGGATTTATTGCAAAAGGCGATTTTTATATGGATGAAGAGTGTCCACACATATGGATGCAAAAGGAGGAAAAAATGTTAAATAAAATGTTTCAAAGTATCATTGATCAGGATAGAGCAGCTGTTGTAATTTGTGATCTTACACATAAAATTGTATATATGAATCCAGCGGCAATTCGTAATTATGAAAAATGGGGTGGCGAGGCCCTTGTTGGAAAGAGTCTTATGAAATGTCATAACCAGGATTCTTGTGAAAAAATAGAAAAAATCGTTGCGTGGTTCTTACAAAGTGAAAAGAATAATATGATATATATCGACCGAAACGAAAAAGAAAACAAAGATGTGTATATGGTAGCATTGCGGGATTCGGATAAAAGGCTGATAGGATATTATGAGAAGCATGAATATCGAAATGATGAAAGTGCAGAACGTTATGACTTTACAAAATCTCTAGTATGACAAAATAAAGAAAAATGAAGGAGTCTATCATGTATTTTAACAACGTACTTGATTTAATCGGCAATACGCCGTTGATGTGTTTAAAGGAGACAACTGGTTACAATATATTTGCAAAGGCAGAATTCTTGAATCCCGGAGGCAGTATAAAGGACAGGATTGCCAAGAATATGCTGGATACTGCGGAGGCTCAGGGGAAATTAAGAGCTGGCATGACCATTATCGAACCAACAAGTGGAAATACAGGAATTGGTCTGGCACTTGTGGGGGTGAGAAAAGGTTATAATGTCATCATTGTAATGCCGGAAAATATGAGTGAGGAACGAAAAAAAGTAATTCAGGCATTGGGAGCAAAACTTATATTGACGGAGCCCCAACTTAGTATCGGGGGAGCTGTGGATAAGGCAAATGAGATTGCACAGTCAGATCCGGATACATATTTTATGCCACAGCAATTTGTCAATTCGGCAAATCCGGAGGCACATTATCGTACAACAGCAGTTGAGTTGTGCGAGCAGGCAGGTAAAAAAATTGATATATTTATTTCCGGTGTAGGAAGTGGCGGAACATTGCAAGGTATCGCCCAGTATCTTTTGGAGCAGAATACGGATACCAGAATTGTGGCGGTTGAACCCAAAGGAGTGTCCGCCCTTCACGGAGATGGTCCGGGGATTCATCAGATACAGGGAATTGGTGACGGTTTTGTGCCGGATGTGCTGGAACGAGAGTTGATAACCGATGTGGTAGAGGTGTCGGATGAAGATGCTATCAATACGGCACGGGAACTTGCGAGAGTCCAGGGGCTTTTAGTGGGGACCTCTGCTGGTGCTAATGTTTGGACGGCCATGCAGATGGCAGAAAAGTATGGGAAAGATAAAGTGATTGCAACCATCCTGCCAGACCGGGCAGAGAGATATTTTAGCACAGGGCTTATTTGAATCAGTGACCTGTATGGTCATATTTTGGACGGGTTCCAAGGCCAAAAGCCTTTTACACAAACAAGAGGCTCTTTGACCTTGAAGTCCAGCTATTACAAGAATTGGTGGAGCCCGGCCAGTAATTCTTCTTCGGTTTTGATTATTTGTTTGGTTAAGTGTTTCACACCTTTATCAGCGGCGGGATACTGGTTTAGGTAGCGGTGGAGTGATTTGATGCCCATATTACAGCCGTCGGTAATGAAATTTGCAATGGAGCAATCCGGGTTTTCTCCCATCGTCTTAAAACTGCATTTCATCTTTGCCATTGCTTTTGCAATGGGAGCCGGTTCTTTCCCTTCGTCGTGGTATTTTTCCAGATAACTGTCGGTTTCTTTTTTTAATCGACAATGGATATCGTAGCTGTCTTTTAATAATCCCCTGAGGGCACCATTTTCTACGTCATCCAGGACATTGTCAATGGATTCAATTCCCATTTTGAGTCCGGCACTGCATTCTCGAAGCAGTTTGATTGTATCATCTTCCATGTGAGATACCTCCTTTCGCCTTAGGATTTCCCAATTAGAAAGAAAAAATTCCAAGTATTTTGTGAGAAAAATGGTCTGGAAATGAAGGTGGTGATGACCATGGGGAAGGAGTAAATGATTTTTGTGGAAAAGAAGTTAGTGCTTGCAATTGTATAGATAAGTGAATATAATAAAAAATGTACATATTTTGCTTGAAAGGTAGGAAACATGCAAATATTTGTGGATGCAGATGCCTGTCCGGTGGTAGGTATCGTTGAAGAAATAGCAGAAAAATATCATATTGCGGTGACGTTGCTTTGTGACACAAACCATGAGATGCATTCAGAATATAGTCAAGTAATTGTTGTGGGAGCGGGCGCCGATGCGGTAGATTATAAGTTGATTAGTCTTTGTCATAAAGGCGATATCGTTGTTTCTCAGGATTATGGTGTAGCAGCCATGGCACTTGGAAAAGATGCATTTGCCATTCATCAGTCGGGCAAGTGGTATACGGATGCCAATATTGACCAGATGTTGATGGAGAGACATTTGAATAAAAAGGCAAGAAGGGCATCCGGTAAATGTCATGGAAAGGGACCGAAAAAACGTACGGATGAGGATGATGATAGATTTCGGCAATCTTTTGAGACTATGATAAGAAAGGCACTGGGTGATATACCTAAGGAGTAAAAAAAGAAAGGAGACTTCTAATGTTATTTATTTGTTATCCAAAATGTTCTACTTGCCAAAAGGCGAAAAAATGGTTGGAGGGACATCATATAGATTATAGTGAGCGCCATATTGTGGAGGATAATCCGACTTATGAAGAGTTGAAGGATTGGTTTGATAAGAGTGGATTGCCATTAAAGAGATTTTTCAATACAAGCGGTATGCTTTATAAAGAAATGAAATTAAAAGACAAATTGCCGGATATGAGCGAGGAAGAACAACTCAACCTTCTTTCCACCAATGGAATGCTTGTGAAGCGACCGATTATCGTGGATGGAGATACGGTGCTTACCGGCTTTAAAGAAGCTGAGTGGGAGGAAAAATTGCGGTAAAAGGAGTGCCTGTTTTGTCAGAGAAAATTACATTTGTATACAAAAACCAACTGGATACAGAGAGTTTTATCCATATGCTTGATGATGTGACAGAATGCTATAAATTTTATTGGCTGTCTGCATTGTTGAGCTTGTTTTTGCGAGGCAAAACGGAGATTCTATTTAATGAAATCATAGATAAAATGATAGCGGATGCCTGGTATTCGGTGGTGGAATATCATTTGCATCTGGGCCCGAAAAATACCGATGGTGTAGTGATGAACAGTCTTGAACGGGCAGTATTGCGTTTGGAAAAATTGTCCGAATGTGGCAATATGGCATCCGAAGAGGAGATTTTGGCAGCCATTGCGGAGTATGATAAGGACGAAGAAATAAAAAAGGCAAAAGATCAATTGACAAAAAATGTACCATATCGTTTGCTTGCTTCTTTTATGCCGGAAATCATCGGAAATGACAGAATATGGGATCAACGTACAAGACTGATTGATTATATTCATGGAATCTATGAAATTAAGTGTCTTCCCTATGAAATTTTGGGTGGCAGAGGAAGAGAAAAGAAGATTCACATTCATGAAAAATGGCAGGATTTTTTTAGAGATAATTATGTGACCATTCAGGGATGGATAGAACTGAAAAAAGTACGCTATTTACAAGGAAGAAATCCAGGAGTTCCTGGGATTATATACAAATTGGAACGAGAAAATAAAAAGCAGAGAAAACTCCGGTATGCCCGGGAGTTGTGGGAAGCGGTTATGGAACTTTCACCGGTGCGGGATATTTATCTCAATGAAGCAATTCAAAAAGAAGCCTATGATATGGACCATTTCGTACCATGGTCCTTTATTGCCAATGATGAATTGTGGAATTTGATGCCTATGGAGAGTTATTTAAACTCCGCTAAAAATAATAAGTTACCCCCTTGGGACAGATATTTTACGGCATTTGCCGCAAATCAATATCAGATGTTTGAGCAGGTGCAAAAATATGAAAAAATACGAGAAAAGTTTGAAAAATGCAATCGGGATAATCTGGTAACTTCTTGGTCTATGGAAGAGTTGTATGTGCCCGGTTGTAAAATGGAAACCTTTTGTCATGTCCTTGAAAAAAATCTGTATCCGATTTATGAGTCGGCAAGAATGCAGGGATATGGCATTTGGAAGATTGGATAAGGAGACAAAAAATGAAAAAATATAAAGGCATTCTATTTATCTTATTATCAGCATTTTGCTTTGCCTTGATGGGAATGTTTGTGAAATTGGCAGGGGACCTCCCTTCGATAGAAAAAAGTTTTTTTCGAAATTTAGTTGCCTTGATTTTTGCCTGGATTATTTTAAAGAAAAATAAGGTACATTTTTCCGGTAAAAAAGGAAATTTGAAATATCTGATTGCCCGGTCGGTGGCCGGCACCGTTGGAATCTTATGTAATTTTTATGCGGTAGATCATCTGGTTTTATCTGATGCATCCATGTTAAATAAAATGTCTCCCTTCTTTGCTATTTTATTTAGTTGCATTCTTCTAAAAGAAAGAATATCACTGCCACAGATTGCCATTGTAATGGGCGCATTTTTGGGAAGTTTGCTGATATTAAAACCCTCGGGGGTGTCCCTGATATCTTTCCCGGCATTGATTGGACTATTGGGGGGAATGGGTGCCGGTCTTGCTTATACCAATGTGCGGATTCTTGGGGAGAAAGGAGAAAAGGGTCCCTTTGTGGTGGCATTTTTTTCGGGTTTTTCCTGTTTGGTTACTTTGCCTTATTTGATTTTTCATTATCATCCTATGAGTCTTGGGCAGTTTGGATGTCTGTTGCTGGCAGGATTGGCAGCGGCGGGAGGACAATTTAGTATTACCACAGCATATTTTAATGCACCAGCTAAAGAGATTTCCGCCTATGACTATTCACAGATTATCTTTTCGGCGGCTTTGGGATATTTTGTGTTTGGACAAAAGCCGGATAAACTTAGCTGGATAGGTTATGCAATTATCTGTGGGATGGCAGTTGTCATGTTTGTTTATAATAATCGCAAAAGCGAAAAATTTTGTTGACATCCATGGTAACCTTTATATATAATGAAAATATTCAGGCAGGAAGAAGTGAGATATTATCAAAGTATCAATCATTATACCGATATATAATGCAGAACCTTTTTTGGCAGAGTGCCTTGAGAGTGTTCTTGGGCAGAAATATATAGATAAAGAGATCCTTTTAATTGACGATGGCTCTACAGATAACAGCAGAAGAATAAGTGAAAAATATGCCGAACGAAATGAATGTATTCAACTGTTATGTCAGGAAAATAAAGGGGCAGCATTGGCGAGGCAGTGCGGCTTAGAAGTATGTATCGGAGAGTATGTTGTCTTTGTGGATGCCGATGATTATCTGGCAGACTCAAATGTTTTGGGTCATCTGGTAGAAATAATGGAAGAGGGAAATGCAGATATTGTATGTGGTGATTACTCCAGACTCTGGAATGGGAAACTGCTTCCGGCGAAGTCGGTGAATTCCTTTTCCCACTATTCTCCGGAAACAGAAGAATTTCGCTTCTGTGGATTTTTTTCTTGTGGAAATTTGTCTTATGTATGGGCAAAAATGTATCGGAAGTCTTTTTTACAAAAAAAGGGGATTCATTTTTGTGAATTTCGTTATAGTGAAGATAAATTATTCAATATTTCCTGCTATTTGAAGGAAGCAAAGTATGCATTTTTAACAATGCCAACCTATGTCCATCGAAAAAATGAGCATTCGGTTTCTTATCAATATCGAAAGGATTCCGTGGAAACATGGATTGGGATTGCCAAAGAGATACATACATTATTGTTGGAAGAAAAGAAAGAAAAACAAGATAATCTTGTAGGATATTCTTTGGTTTTTGCGGCAGCATTTGATGCCATTATGAATGAAAATGCCTCAGAAGGAATATATTCTTCTGTGAAAGAATTGTTTAAACATTACCGACAGGATGATTTTGCGGGAGATTGGTTTGTGAAAATGTCACAGTTCAAAAGGGTGCGAAAAGTACCGTCCTTTCTCTGGCGTCTGATGATAGGGGGCTTTTCTTTATGTATGAGATGGCGGTTTTATGATTTGCTGGTATTGGGTATGAGGATGATGGTAAAAATGCGGATAGACGAAAGTTTATCCGATACCGGAAAGCGAGAATAAATAATGAAACGATATCAAATCCGATATGCTGCAGGAGTTTATTGGTTACTGGATATGGAGCCGTTGGGGAAAAAAATTCCCAAACCACTGGAACTCAATGAAACAGCTGCCACTATGTGGCAAATGTTAGAAGAAGGGAAAAGTACAAAAGAAATTGCTCATTATTTTGCAGATGGTGATAATGAGCAGGAAAATGAGATATTACACGACGTGGAAGAATTTATAAAAGAATTGCGGAAAAATAAGATTGAGATTTAAGAGACGTAATTTGCTGGACAGTTAAGAAAGAACCCCGGCGTGGAGGTATTACGATGAATGTATTACTAATTGGGGGCCCTGGCAGTCTTACCAATCGGATGATTGTGAAACTGAAAAAAGAGGGGCACCGGGTCAGTGTTCTGACCGGAGAATCCTATGCACGGAAAGGGTATGAAAAGGTATTTGAGACGTACAATTTTACATATGATAGTGACAGCCTGAAGGATATATTTGATAGCGTGTGTCCGGATACCATTTTATTTATGGGGGCATATGATACAAATTTTGATTGGAATGAAAGCGAAAGAGAGGCAGTTCGCTTTGTTTCTGCTGTCATGAATATCTTAATTTCTTATTCGGCGCAGAAAAAGGGGCGTTTTGTATTTTTATCTTCGGATGAAGTATTTGGACATGGAAAAGAAACCGATTTAAGAGAAGAGGATCCGGTCAGTGGAGGTGGGTATAAGACTACCGCTTTGATTCAGGCAGAGCAGATTTGTCTGGATTTTGAAAAAAACTGGAGAGAAGATGTGGTAGTTCTTCGTCTGGATCACTTGTATCAAATTCCGAAAAATATGGCAGAGGCGGCACAAAATCCATGTGCATCCCTCTGTCTTACTGCGTTACAAGCGAATTATATATCAGCCGACAAAAACGAAATTTTTTCTCTTTTGTATGAAGAGGATGGAGTGGAATTTATCTATGAAATTATGGCTGCTAAAAATACGGCCTATTCTCTTTATCATATCTCTTCCAAGGAGCCGGTAAATCAGTACCAGCTGGCTGAAGAAATCCGGGATGTCATGAAAGGAGAGTATGTGTCTGTTCTTGAAGCAAATCGGACAGACAGCCATCGCAGAGTCTTGTCCAATGAACGTTTTCAGGCAGAATTTCCAGCCAAAATATATCATCCACGGAGTGAGGGAGTTAAGAAAATCGTAAAATATATGCAAAAGAACCGGAATGTTTTTGTCAACGAAGAAGAAGAAAATCTCCCTTTTCATAAGCGGTTGATGCGCCAATTTGGCTGGTTTATTAAGGCTATTTTTCCTTTTGTGGAAAATATGGTTTGTTTTATTCCATTTTTTATGTTGAACAACCGCACTGTGGGAAGTCAATATTTTTCCCGTCTGGATTTCTATCTGTTTTATGTGTTGCTTTTTGCTATTGTACATGGTCAGCATCAGGCTTTATTTTCTGCTGTATTGGCAGTTTGCGGATATTTGTTCCGTCAGATGTACACCCGAAGCGGTTTTGAAGTAATGTTGGATTATACCACCTATGTATGGATGGCTCAGCTTTTTATTCTGGGACTTGTGGTGGGATATATGCGGGACCAGATTCGGGATATAAAGCAGGAAAGTGCCGAAATCCAGGATAATTTGAATCGGCAGCTGGGAGATTTAAAAGATATCAACAGTAGCAATGTACGGGTCAAAGATGTACTGGAACAACAGGTAGTTGACCAAAAAGATAGCATAGGAAAAATATACAGCATTACCTCTTCGTTGGAACGTTATATGCCGGAAGAAGTTCTTTTCCATGCTGTAGAAATTGTAAGAGATTTGTTGAATTGTCCCGATGTGGCCATTTATACGGTTCATAAATCCGGTTATGCCCGTATGTTTTCAGCCAGTTCCAAAGAGGCACGCAAACTTGGAAATTCTATTTTGTATCAGGAAATGACCGATATGTATGATGCCTTGAAAGAAGAGAGGGTATTTATCAACCGAAGTTTGGATCCGGCTTATCCACTTATGGCAAATGCCATTTATGACAAGGAAGAGATTCAGATGATTCTTATGCTTTGGGGTCTTCCTTGGGAGCGCATGACTCTGGGAGAAGCCAATCGATTAGTTGTGGTAAGTTATTTGATTCAAAATGCGGTGCTCCGTGCCAATCGTTATCTGGCGGCGCTGGAAGAAAGTCGATATCTGGAAGATACCAAAATTCTGGAAGCAGAAGCATTTACCTCTCTTGTTCATGCCTATACCCAGGCGAAGAAAAAGAATTTGACAGAATGTACCCTCTTACAGATTGAAGTTGATTCGGCAACCTATAAGCGAAGTGAAGAAATTCTTTTGGATAATTTGCGACAGTCGGATTACCTTGGAATGATGGAAGATGGGAAATTATATGTTCTCTTGGCCAATACCGTTCAGACAGAGGCACAGATTGTGGTAAACCGATTTATGAAAGCGGGATTCAACAGTCATATTGTGGACCGGATTGAGGGGTGATAAGATGCGGATTTTTTGTATAATTCTTGGACTCAATCTGATGATTGCTCTTTTGTATTTCATCATTCATATGGTGCGAAAAAAGAGAAATCGGGTAGAATTTGTGGCAAAAACCATCGTGATGTTACTATGCCCCATTGCAGGTCCCCTATTTGTGCTTGTAGGAACCTTGATTTATCGTTATATTTTCCAAAAAGATGTTGATCTTGAAGATGTCATTTTTCAAAAAGACCGTGTAAAGACCTATCTTCGTGCGGATGAGGAAAGGGGAAGAACGATGGTTCCCTTGGAAGAGGCATTGGTTGTAACGGATAAAAATAATTTGCGGAATCTGATGCTGAATGTGGTCCGTGGCGAAACCCGAAATTCCCTTGCCTCTATCTCAAAGGCATTAAATAGCGAAGATTCGGAGACTTCGCATTATGCAGCATCGGTATTACAGGATTCCCTCAATGGGTTTCGGGCCATGGTACAAAATTCTTACAATGAGATATTAGAGGAAAAAGAAAACCAACTGGTGCATGTGCGCCTCTTGATAGAATATATGAATCCGGTACTTGCTCAACGTGTGTTTACGGATATGGAGCAAAAATCCATGGTACACCGCATGTCCGATGTATGTCAGATTTTATATGAAAAAGAACCGGATCGAATGTCGGGAGAGTATTTTGAGGATATATCCCTGCGCTTATTGGAGATTAAGGATTATGAAGCTTGTAAAATGTGGTGTGACCGGGCGGTAAAGTATTTTCCCAAACGTTTGTCCACATACACTTGTCAATTGAAATTATATTTTTCCTGTGGAGATAGAGATTCCTTTTTCCGGGTTCTGGATGAATTGAAGCAGTCGGATGTAGTAATTGACAATGAAACCCTGGAATTAATTCGTGTATTTCAAACTTGATGAGGGAAAAAAGAGGTAAGAAAAGATATGTCCATGAAATTGTTTATGATTCTTAAATTCATACAAATCTTATGTGTCTATATTGGTATGACAACGGTCTTACCCTTTTTTGTGTTACGCACAACATTACTTCGCCAAAGATTGACAGAAAAAATTTTAATCTGTTTTTTGGTAGGTAATTTTTACATTATGAATCTGGTTTTTCTGCTTCAACTTTTACATATCTCCAATCAATTTACGTTGATTATCGGGACGTTTGTTCCGGCATTTATTGCCTGGCTTCGCATCAATCATATTGACTTGCCGGAGAAAATCTGTCATACTTGGCATTCCATGAAAAAGATGGCAGAAGGGGAACTTGGCAGCAAACTAGTTTTGACCAAAATGAGAGAAGGACTGTCAAAGAGAATTTTATGGCTGGTAAAATATCTTGGAAAAGCATTTGCCAAACGTCCTTTGGATTGGATTTTGGTACTGGGTATTTTTGGTGCCGTGCTTTGGTATTACGGAATCGGAAAATTGGAAGTTTATGGATACAATGCTTCGGACACACCGGTTCATCTTTGGTGGATAAATGAAATGGAAACCAATCATATTTTCGTAGACGGGGTGTATCCTTTTGGCTATCATTGTATAATTTATTATCTTCACTGTATCTTTGGCATTGATAATTATATCCTGATGTGTCTGTTTTCCCTTGTGCAAACCATTGCTGTTCATTTGGTGTTGCTTGCCTTTTTACGACTTTGCTGTAAGAGTCGATATATTGCTTATGCCATGACACTTCTGTATGCCATTGGAAATTTTTTGCAGCCGGCTTCTTATTTACGCTTTTTCTCTGTACTTCCTCAGGAGTATGGAATGCTATTTATTTTGCCATCGGTTTATTTTGCCTTTCGCTTTTTCGCAGCCAGACAGCGGGAATTAAAGGGAAAGAAAACACGTCTTTCTTCTACTTGGTGTCTGACTCTTTTTGCCATGAGCTTTGGCATGACCCTGGCGGTACATTTTTATGATACCATGATTGCGGGATTGTTTTGTGTGGGAATTGCACTGGGATATTTGTATTGGTTTGTACGAAAAAAATATTTTTGGCGGGTTGTATTGGCTTGTTTTCTTGGTGTATTTTCTGCCGTTCTTCCCATGGCCGTTGCCTTTGTATCTGGCACGCCATTACAGGGAAGTCTGGGATGGGGTATGAGTGTAATACAGGGAGAAAAGTGGGAAGATGGTACAGAAAATCAAACCAATTTATCCGACAATGCCACGGTATATTATTATGATGCCGATGGAAATCTGATTGACGAAGAGACCACAGATTCGAAAAAGGCATTAGAAGAAACAAAAAAAATAAAGGCACCTTTGTCAGAGCGTATTGCCCGGGTGTGGATGAAGTTATCTACAACCATTCGGGATTCCGTTCTCAATCAGCCCCAGTCCTGGTATCATATCGTTGTCATAGCTGCATTCGGAGTGCTATTTGTATTTGGAATCTTGTTTTTCCTTCTGAAAAAGCGCTTATATGGCAGTATGCTTCTCTCCATGGGATGGTTTATGATGTTTATGTGGATTTTGCAGACCGCCAAAGAATTAGGAATTCCGGAATTGATGGACGCAAACCGGTGTCGTATTTATTTTGCCTTTATGATGCCGGTGGTATTTGCCTTTGCCCTGGATGCCATTTTGCGATTTATCCTTTATCCAAAGAAAGCATGGCTTTTACGGGATATTTTGTCCTTTGCCTGTGTGGTGGCAGTGGTGGTACTTCTTTGGGGCAATGGAGTGACTTATCGCAAACAATATGTGGATAATACCCCTCTTGTGACCAATGAGGCATTGGCATGTCTTACCAATATAATCAACCAGGAAAAGGATGGAACATGGACCATTGTGTCGGCTAACGATGAGACCCAGATGGGTTTGTATCATGGATATCATTATGAATTGATTTCTTTTCTGCGTGAAATGGAATATAATCATTTTGAACCGGGAAAAGAGTTAAATATCAAAATTCCAACAGACAGTGTCTATGTATTTGTGGAAAAAGTACCATTGGATTATACGGAAACTTATGCGGACAGCGGACAGACCATATCCACTCGGGGAGCCGAAATGGACCTTCCGAATATTGGAGGAATAAACATGTACATGGGAGAATATCGTTGGATAGTAATGTCCCGCATTTATTATTGGGCAAAGGAATTTCAACGGTTATATCCTACCAATGTCAGTATTTACTGTGAGACAGATCAATTTGTCTGTTATAAAATTAAACAAAATCCGTACCGCCTTTTTAACTTTGCCATTGATTATGGATATAATACCGGAAAGGTAAGGGGGTGAGAATATGGTATCCAAACGTAGATTTTTCATTCTAGTTATGATGATGTTTGTCCTGCTATTTATGTTTCAATTTACGCAAGTTGTAAAGGAACGTGGGAATACCTATGATACCAATCCCTTCCTCCAGGATAAGGATGCGATACAAGTGGCAGATGTCAGCAAAAATACAAAAAAACAAATCGTTTTTATTGGCGACAGAGAAGGAAAATATGGAAAAGTGGTCAGTCAGTGGTGCAATTATACCAAACGGAAAATGATTTCCTTTGACAGTTTGGAATTTTGCCAATCTCACCAGTTGGAACAGAGTGAATTGGTAGTGACATATGCCGATATGTTTTCCACGGATGCGGATTTGGATGAAGTCATTGCTTATATGAAAAAAGAGGTATCTTTTGTTTTCTGTGATTTACCGGAACCATCGACGATTGCCATGAGCAGCCGCTGGCGAAAGATTCTTGGTATCAAGCAGGTAAAGTCAGAAAATGTAACCCTTTCCGGTGTGAATCTGTTTGATGGATTCCTTTTGGGGGGGCAGGCAATTTACCAACCCCGGGATGCAAAAGAAAAGGAAGAACGACAGGATCTTGACTGGGAGATTCCCTGGTATTTGCTGGAATCCGGCAGTAAGTCTTATATGGTTGGAATGATGGAGGATGCTTCCGTGAAAAATGAGGAACTTCCAGCCATTGTTTGGCGGGCAAGTGTGGAAAATGCCAAAGTATTTGCAGTGAATGGCGATTATATGGGAGATTGCACCGGAGTTGGCTTTTTGGATGCCATGATGGCAGAATTACATCGCTATGAAATTTATCCGGTGGTCAATGCACAAAATCTTTCCATGGCGAATTTTTCAGCATTTGCCAATGAAAATGAGGAAAAGATAAAAGCCTTGTATACCAGAAAGTCCAATGCGGTATTTCGTGACATTATCTGGCCGGGACTGTGTGCCAATTTAGAGCAGTCCGGCTTCGCCTTGACCTGTTTTTTCTCGCCACAGATGAAATATGACGGGAAAAGTGAGCCGGAGACAGAGGAACTTATTTTTTATCTGAAGGAAATGCGGGAAAAATCAGCGGAGGCAGGAATATCCCTGGATTGCAAAGATAGTATAGAAATATATGAGAAACTGGAAAAAGACGCTAGTTATATGAAGAGGGCAAAGAGTAAATATCAATATGGCGCTGTTTATCTCGGAGAGGAAGAGACAGAATCCCTTTCGGCATTATCACAGTGCGGTTTTTCTTCCATCACAACGGCAGTGGGAGGGGATTTGGATGAAAATATCCTTTCTATGGCAGATGGTACGACCACGTTGCAATCGGTAACCAGCAACGGAATTTCTCATACCTATCGGCAGGATATTCGGATGAAGAGTTTGCAGACAGCATTGGCATATTCCAATATTGTCTTTGACTTAAAACAGGTTATGTGGCCGGAGAAAAAGGAAGACCGCTGGGAGGTACTTTTTGAAAAATTTACCAGCAATACCAATACATACTGGAAAGCATTTGAATCTTTTGATAAAACAACAGTTTCTCAGGCAGATAAAAAAATACGAAATTTGTTGGCGGCGGATTATAGCGATTCTTGTGAAGGGGATACCATTTACCTTCATATTTCCGGAAAAAGCCAGGGAGAGACGATATGGTTTCTTCTTCGTACCCACAATGAAGAAATTGATTCCACAGTGGGTGCAGAATATAAAAAAGTGGAAGATGGCGCCTATTTAATCGGTGCCAAAGAAGAGAAAGTAAGCATTCGATTAAAAAGCAAAGATGCTTTTATTTATCCGCTCACACCGTGAGCAGAAAGGAGGTCAGAATGAAAATCTGTATTGTTGCAGAAGGATGTTACCCCTATGTGGTAGGTGGTGTTTCCAGTTGGATTCACAGTATCATACGCTCGTTCCCCAATATTGAGTTTCAGGTGCTTGCTATCATTTCAAACCGATCTCTGAGTGGTAAATTTGCCTATGAATTGCCGCAAAACGTAACACAGGTCCATGAAGTTTATTTGGAAGATTTCGATTGGGAAGGGGCCAGTGATAAGGGACGGGAAATCCGGTTAAGTAAAAAAGAATATCAAGCCATGCGAAGTTTAATTCTCAATCGTGAGATTGACTGGGATGTTATATTTGACTTGTTTCAAGAGAGAAAGTTCTCCATTGATAAGTTGCTGATGGGACCGGATTTTTATCATTTGGTGAAGGAATGTTATAAAACCCAGTACCCGCATATTGTTTTTTCTGACTTCCTTTGGACCATGCGTTCTATCTATTTGCCCCTATTTCTTGTGTTGAAAACCAAGGTGCCAAAGGCAGATTTGTATCATTGTGTGGCGACGGGATATGCCGGAGTGCTTGGAAGTATGGCAAAACATTTTTATGGATGCGATTTGTTGATTTCAGAGCATGGGATTTATACCAGAGAACGAGAGGAAGAAATTATCAAAGCCGCCTGGGTTGCCGGTGTATATAAAAACATATGGATTGAACAGTTTAAGAAAATGTCCATGGTTGCCTATGAACAGGCAGATGTGGTAACCAGTCTGTATGAAAGAGCAAGGCTTCTTCAACTGGAATTGGGGTGTCCTGCCAAAAAAACGAAGGTTACGCCCAATGGAATTGATGTGGAAAGACTTGCCGGTCTTCCGGGAAAGAAAAAGGAAGATGAGGGGATGATTTCCGTGGGAGCGGTTCTTCGAGTGACCCCCATAAAGGATGTAAAAACCATGATACAGGCCTTTTCTTTTGCCAAAGAAAAAGTACCCAATTTGAAATTGTGGATTATGGGGCCTTGTGATGAAGATGAGCATTATGCAAAAGAATGTTTTGATTTGGTTCAGGCCCTTGGAGTAAAAGATGTTATTTTCACGGGGAGAGTGGATATCCGTGAATACCTGGGGCGAATGGATTTTACAATTTTGACAAGTATCAGTGAAGGACAGCCGCTGACAATTTTGGAAAGTTATGCCGCTCATAAGCCTGTGATTGCAACGGATGTTGGAAATTGTCGGGAACTGATTTATGGAGAAGAGGAGGATTCTGAACCGGCAGGTATCCTTACCCATATTATGAATTTAGAGGAGATTTCTGCGGCAATGGTGGAATTGGCGGAAAATGAACCATTGCGAAAGAAAATGGGGGAGGCAGGCTATCGGCGTGTGATGTCCCGTTACAAAGTTTCGGATATGAAGCAGACCTACTATGAAATTTATAAGGAATTTGCAGACAGAAGAGGCGAGGAATGGAAAGAAACTCCCTTTGTTTTGGAGACAGGGGAACAAAAATAGAAAGAGAGGAAAACAATGGCTGGTATCGGTGTAAAATTAAATAAAATATATAATAAAAATACATTGACGACCAATCTCATAGGAATGGGTTACAGTACCATGATTACCATTGCACCGATGATTCTTGTAATCGCGGCCATTATGGTAATGCAGATTGCACTGGATATGTCCCGGGTAGGATATTCCCAGCGGGAGTTGTTTGCCTGCACGGTATTGTATATTTTCATCTTTGCGTTGCTGAGTGCAGCACCTTTTAACTCTGTATTATCCAGATATATGTCCGATATAATATACGAGGAGAAATATGAGGATATTATGCCATGTTATTACATAGGAATGATTCTTAATATGGTATTTAGTTCCCTATTTGGAATTGTATTTTGCCTTCGTGAATATTTGGTTGGCGGTGTTGATATTTTCTTTGTATTTGCCGGATATTGTGGCTACGTGGCATTGGTTTTGGTCTTTTATCAAATGCTTTATCTTTCCATATGCAAAGATTATAATAAGATTTCCTTTTTCTTCCTGCTTGGCATGGCAATTTCTGTTGGTATGGCCTTGTTTCTTGTCTATATTTTGGACTGGGGAAAAACCATATCCATGCTGGTGGCCCTGGATATGGGATTCTTTTGTATTGCTTGTTTGGAGATGGCTCTGATACGAAACTATTTCAAGGAAAATAGTGGAAGATACCGTCGGGTGCTCACATATTTTCGTATTTATTGGAAATTGGTATTGACGAATTTTTTGTATACCCTCGGATTATATATACACAATTTTGTGTTTTGGACGACAGATTTGCGGGTTGTAGTTGCTCGCTCCTTTGTCAGCGTAACTTCTTATGATTTGGCAACATGCCTTGCCATGTTTACCAACCTTTCTTCCAGCGTCATTTTTATTTCACGCATTGAGATGCATTTTCATGAGCGCTATAAAGCTTACTCAGAAGCTGTAATCGGTGGAAGGAAAATGGACATAGATTTGGCAAAAAGAAGGATGTTTCGTCAATTGTCGGAGGAATTGATGAATCTTGTCAGAATTCAATTTATAATTTCCGTTATTATATTTTTCCTCTGTATTATTTTGCTTCCAAGGTTTGGATTTGATGGGTTGGTAATGAAAATATATCCCTGTCTCGCGGCAGGATATTTTGTGCTTTTTGTCATGTATGCAGCGATTATTTTCCTATATTATTTTAATGATTTGACAGGAGCATTGATGTCAGCAGTTCTATTTTGCTTTACCACCGGTCTGGCTTCTGTTGTGGCGACCAGACTGCCGGAAATATGGTATGGAATTGGTGTATTTATTGGCTCTCTGTGTGGTTTTACAGTGGCATATGCACGACTTCGATGGTTGGAAAAAAATTTGGATGAGCATATATTTTGTAAAGGGAGTTTATTGAAACATAAGAAGGGGATACCTCCTTCGTCAAAGGTCTTTGACCGTTATGAAAATTTACTTGGAAAGGAAGAAAAATGATGCAGACTGGAGATATGTTACGGATTTTACTAATTTTTCTTGGTTGTTTTTTGATGATACAGACCGTGTTGTCATTGGCAAAAAGGAAACTAAAAGAGCAATTTTGCCTTTTATGGGGAGTGATTGCTTTTTTCCTTATTGCTTCCGGTATCTTGCTGCGGCCGACTTTGTGGAATCAATATGTCAGTACTCAGGGAATGGTTGTGATAGTGATAGTAGGAACCTGTGCTCTATGGTGTCTGTTTTATCTGAGTACACAATTATCCATTCTCAGTCGAAAAAATCAAGAATTGGCAATGCAGGTGTCCTTGTTAAATCAGGAAAATGAAATGCTTTTGGATGAGATAAAGAGGATAGAATCCATTTTAAAAAAGGAAGAAGACGAGGAGAAAAAACAGGATGAAACAAGTACTATTTGTGATTAATACACTGGGAGGTGCCGGTGCCGAGACGGCAATGATTGAGATGATGCGGAATATGAATCCGAACAAATACGAGATTTCTTTATTTGTCCTTCTCAATCAAGGCGAACTGGTTCATCGACTTCCGGAGCATGTCCATGTATTAAATGAAAACATATCCGATTGTTCGGTGTTGAGCAAGGAAGGAAAAAAAGTACTGAATCGTTATATCGTGTCCCGGCTGTTTGTGAAAATGAGTTTGTTCCGAAATTTTTTCTATGTTATTTCCAACTTTTTTCAAATGGTTGGGAAAGGGAAAATATTACCGGATAAGCTTTTGTGGAAAGTTATGTCCGATGGAGCACCTCGGTTTGAAAAAAAATACGATATGGCCATTGCCTATTTGGAAGGCGGCTCCACATATTATGTTGCGGACCATGTGTCCGCAGAGAAAAAGGTTGCTTTTGTTCATATTGATTATGGTAAGGCAGGTTATACACCGCAGTTGGATTTGGGATGTTATGATTCCTATGACCGGATTTGCACCGTATCCGATGAAGTGAGGGAACATTTTCTTTCCATGTATCCGGAATATGATAAAAAAACCTGTGTCTTTCATAATATGATTGATACAGAGCGAATTTGTCGTCTGGCAGAAAGACCGGAAGGGTTTGAAGATTCTTACGATGGAATACGTCTTTTGACTGTGGGACGATTGACTGCACAAAAAGCATATGAAATAGCCATTGACGCAATGAAACTTTTGCGTGATAATAAAAGGGAGGTACGATGGTATGTGCTGGGTGAAGGAGAGGAGCGAAAAGCCCTGGAAAAGAAGATTCACGAGTATGAATTGGAAAAGGATTTTTTACTTTTGGGAGCCAAAGATAACCCTTATCCTTACTACAAACAGTGTGATATCTATGTTCACGCAACCCGTTTTGAAGGAAAGAGTATCGCTATACAGGAAGCCCAGACTCTGGGGTGTACCATTGTTGCGTCTGACTGTCCCGGAAACCGTGAGCAGATTATTGACGGTGTGGATGGAAAAATGTGTGAATTAAGTGCAAGAGGAATTTATGAAGCAATTTGTGAATTGTTAGAAGACAGACAAGCTTGTCTTCAATACGGACAAATGGCAAAAAAACGAGAATTGTCAGATAAATCCCATCTGACTAAATTATTAAATTTAATGGAAAATGAGAGTGAATAACGATGACAGTTGAGAAAAAGGCGAAAAAGGAATTACTGATTATCATTCCTGCATATAATGAGGCAGATAATATTACAAATCTTTTAGAAAAACTAGAGGCACCGGAAGTCCAGGAAATTGCGGATGTACTAATCATGAATGATGCGTCTTCCGATGATACCAACTGGATTGTAAAAGGCAGAAACCATGCAATTGTTACCCACGTTTTCAATCTGGGATACGGAAGTGCATTGCAGCTTGGCTACAAATATGCCATTCGTCGTGGATACCAATATGTAATTCAAATGGATGCGGATGGCCAGCATGATGTCTGCAACATTCCTGTTATATATGAAAAATTAAAAACGAAGGATGAAAATGGGAAATATCCGGATATCGTCTTAGGTTCCCGATTTATGGAAGGAAGTTCGGAGTTTCCGGTATCTTTTGCAAAGAAAATAGCATGGTCTTTGTTCCGAGGATTGATTTATCTTGGAACCCATCGGAAGATTGCAGATCCCACCACGGGACTTCAGGGATTGAGCCGTCGTGTAGTAATTTTCTATTCAACCTACAATCATTTTGATGATAAATATCCGGACGCCAATATTATCATGCAAATGCTTTTGCTGGGATATCGGCTGGTGGAAGTGCCGGCCGTGATGCATCCGAGAATGGAAGGAAAAAGTATGCATTCCGGACTAAAACCAATACTATATATGTGTCGTATGATGTTTTCTATTTTGGCTGTCTGGATTGGCATTAAGATTTTTAAAATTGATGAAGGAGTTTCTGATGATATTTAAAACTTTTCACAATATCGAAGTTCCCGAAAATATAGAAAATATACGTAATCCCAGGAGGGGATGGTATCGGATTTTTCCTTTTACTCTTGGTGAAACATGGGACCCGATACAGACAGAATCCAGTCTTGTAAAAGAAGATGTGCTTGTTCTGGTGGAAATTTTACTGCCAAATCGAAAGTTGAAAGGAGATACCAATGTTGCCCAATGGCTGCGTCAGGTATTTTCTTTTTTTCAGGAAAGAGGATATGATATGATGCTCCGCTTTTCTTATGATTTTGAGGGGAAAGGCTATGAGCGGGACCCGGATGAAGATGTGGTCCTTGAAAACATAGAGCCCCTGCTTGACATTGTCAATGAGTATGCTTCTCATGTGTTTTTGATTCAGGGAATTACTGTGGGAAGCTGGGGAGAGATGCATTCCAGCAGATATTTGACCAAAGAATACATCCGGCAGTTTTTGGAGAAAATTCAATGGCATAAGCATCCGGATATTTTTCGCTCAGTACGAAAGCCCTTCTTTTGGCGAATGTTTTGTAAAGAAAATGAATGGGAAAAGATGGAAGATGAAAAAATCGGATTGTACAATGACGGTATTTTAGGCTCCCCCACCGATCTTGGCACATTTTCTGAAGAGAATCCCCAGAGAGGAGAAGGAATCGGGGAGAAATATACCTGGGAAGAGCCATGGCCGAAAAAAAAGGAGTTACCCTTGTTGGAGGAAAATGCTTATTATGCCCCGGTAGGGGGAGAAGTGGTAGCTGCTGAAAGAAAGAGCTCTCCGGATGAAATGCGGTCATATTTTCAAAAACTTCATTTGACATATCTCAACCGGGATTATGATGGGAAGGAATTGAATCGCTGGAAGAACTTGGATTGTGGTGAGGACGGTATCTGGAAGGGGAAGTCTTTTTATGAATATGTGGAAGCTCATTTGGGGTATCGGTTTGTTATCCGTAAGGTGAGATGGAAAAGAAAAGGAAACGCAAAGTTTCTGCATTTGGAAATCTGCAATACAGGTTTTTCTTGTCCTTATGGGAAGATGTATGCCATGATTGTGGAGGAGTATCAGGAAAAAAGAAAAATCATTGCCAGAGAAAAACTCTCCACAATCCGATGTCATGAATATAAAGAATTGGTGGTTGAACTATCGAAAGGCAAGGAGAGAGGAGGAAAAACAAAAATATATGCGGTCTTAGCAGAAGATAATTCTCACCGAAGGTACTATTATGCCAATCTGTCGGATGAGCAGGGAAGAGTCCTTTTATATGAATATTGAGGGACCATTAAGGGACCTGAAGGGTCCCACAGGGAACGCTGCCATTGTCCTTGGCAGATTGGTTGGCAAAATGGATGGAAAGTCCGGTGGAGAGGTCTTTCATTTGCAAGGAAATGGAATAGTTTCCCTTTGCCAGTTCTTTTTGGGGAATGGTGACAAATAGTGTTTTTTCTTGTGTGCTATCCAGAGTCCTTGTGTCAAAGAGAACCGGAAATGTAGTGGAATTTCCCGTTTCATCGGTCAATATCATACTTGTTTCAAAGGCCCGGTACGAGGGAGCAAATCCTTCATTGGATACCGTGAGTTGTAGTTTTAATTGCGGCGATAGCAGTCCTTCTCTTGTCAAAGTTACACTTTTGAGGAAATAGCGATAGCCCAGGTGAGCGCCAATGTAATTATAGCCACTGACCCCTTGAAATGTTTTGTCTTTGCCAGGATACTTGTTTTTCTTCCATTTTTCAAGGACGGAGGCTTCGTGGTCACAACTCAAATAGGAAATTCGCATGGTAAATAAATCCGGAATAGCCTTGTCTAAATCGTTATAGGAATTTGCAAGGACAGCCTCGCCCCCATTTGGGACATAAGGGCAGAAATTGTTTTGAAAAGCCAGTTCTTCCTGTCTTGTTCCCTTTTCCGTGATATCACTTGTTTCCGTGAGGGGGGTATCATCATAGGTGCCACAATCGAAAGCATTTCCGAACATTCCATCGTTAAATAGTCCCAGTCGGGCGGAAAGACTACCATCATAAGGAGAGGTTTCCGCAAACGGAGAAGAGCTTTCCAAAATGGTACGCAATTGTGCCGGGGTACGAACGGAGAGATATATTTCCGGTAAAATGACAGAGGAAAGGTGATTCATCAAATCACGAATATCTTTTGCAGAGCCATAATGAGTCTGGTTCATTTCCCCACAGTTTCCGGTAAAAACTCCCTGCAGGAGAAAAACATGGTTCGTATAGGCATTGACAACGGGAGCTATCTGGGTCATATGAGTTTTTATTTTTTCAATGGAAGAGGGCTCGGTAGAAAGGGCCTTGCCCTCCCAGTCGTATAAAAAGCGAAGAATCATCTGCTTGTCGGCAGCGGCAAAAGATGATATAATGCAGTCAAGTTGTTCCAATGCATTTTCAGATAACATGCCTTGGGAATAATCTGCTAAATTGATTTGCAACAAAAGGATGCTGTTGTCATCCGTTGCAAGCATCTGGGAAACCCATTTTTTAGCAGGCGCTGTGCCGTCTTCCGAAAGACGGTAGCCATACAAATGATAGTAACCACAGTAGGGATTTTTAAGAACTTTTGCCGATTCTTCTTGAGAAATGGCTTGGAACTTCGGCTTTTGAAAATAGGTATGGAAAAGCAGGGCACCGGTGATGCCCAAGACTAAAAAAAGCAGGATGGAGAAAAATAAAAGGGAATGATGTTTATGCATGTTTTGCTCCTTTCTCGAACTTCGCGGATTTGCGCTGCAAGGCAGCTCTCGCAATCCGTACACACTCGAACTTCGCGGATTTGCGCTGCAAATCGCTACGTTCTCGTGTTTAGCGGGTCTCAAGGTCGAATGCCTTACCGTGCAAGCACGCACGGCATTGACTTTTCGACCCTTGACATCATTGTATCACAAATGAGGGGGGATTACGAGGATGAAATGGGGGATTTTTGAATGAATGAAAAAAGCCGGACAGAACATTCGGTACAAAATACAACGACAGCCATGGTTGCCAAGATTTTTGCGCTTCTTACCGGATTTATAACCAGAGTGGTATTTACCCATTGTCTGAGCCAGACCTATGTTGGTATTAATGGGTTGTTCTGGGATATATTAAATGTGTTTTCTCTGTCTGAATTTGGAGTTGGAACCGCCATTACATATGCATTATATGAGCCAATTGCCAAAGGAAATGTGGAAAAACAAAAGTCATTGATGCGGTTGTATCGTCATATATACTATGTCATGGGAGCCATTGTGCTTTTGGTGGGCCTTGCCATCATTCCTTTTATGGATTATCTGGTAAAGGGATATGAATCGGTGGATCATCTGGTTCTTATCTATCTTTTATATTTGGCAAATTCCGTTTGCTCCTATTTATTTATATATAAAAAATCTATGATTGATGCCCATCAATTAAGCTATATTAGTGAGATTAGCATGACCTTTTTTATTTTCCTTCAGGATGCATTGCAAATTATCGTGCTGTTAACCACAGGAAACTTTTATCTGTTTTTGATTATGATGCTTTTGGCAACGCTGGGAAATAATTTTTGGATTTCTCATAAAGCAGAGCAAATGTATCCCTTTTTAAAGGAGAAAGAAATAGAGCCTCTTGCCAAAGAAGAAAAACGTGGTATTTTTCAAAATATCCGAGCTATGTTGATGCATAAAATTGGAGATGTACTTGTCAATAATACAGATAATCTGATTTTGTCTGCCATGGTGGGGCTTGTGAGTGTAGGATGCTATTCCAATTATTATCTCATCATTGCATCGGTTCACTCGGTTATGACAAAGATGTTTCAAGGAATAACGGCAAGTGTGGGAAACCTGGGGGTAACCCGGGGAAAGGAGCAGATTCGTAAGGTATTTGCCGCCTCCTTTTTTGTGGGAAGTTGGATGTACGGTTTTGCCGCAATTTGCCTGTTTGAATTATTGAATCTTTTTGTAGAAATTAGTTTTGGAGCCAAGTATGTATTTTCTGGCGATGTTGTATTTGTGTTGTGCCTGAACTTTTTTATTCTTGGTATGCGACAGGCTACATTGGTATTTCGGGATTCACTGGGACTGTTTTGGTTTGACCGCTATAAATCCCTTGCCAATGCCATGCTTAATATCCTTTTTTCCATTCTTTTAGCGAGGGAATATGGAACACTGGGGGTCTTTTTAGGAACGTTATTTAGTACACTCCTTACCTCCTTTTGGGTAGAACCTCTGGTGCTTTATCGGCATTCCTTACAAGTGCCCCTCTATCGTTATTTTGCAAAATATGCATTTTATACAACTATTGTACTGGTGGCGGGAGGAATCACACATTTGCTTTGCATCCGGATGGGAGGGTCTGTTTGGGTAACATTTGTAAAGAGACTGATGATTTGTGTGGTAATTCCCAATAGTATTTTTGCCCTTTGTCACATGCGTGGCAGAGAATTTCGCTTTTTGTATCAAAAAATAACATCGGTTATAAAAAATAGGAGGAAAATGTCTTGACGAAGGAAACCAAATGGCTTTTATCAAAACTTGCCAAGGTATTGACAAAAGAATATAGGGGGCAAACGGAAATAGAAATCCAGGTGACGGAGTCACTGGACTGGGATAAAATATTGATTTTGGCCAAGCAACATGCGGTTCTATCTCTTTTGGATCCTTTGCTGGAAGAAGAAAAAGAATGTGAAAAAATGCCGGAAAACATAAAATATTGTATTCGGCAGGAGGCGAGACAGATTGTACAGCAAAATTATCATCTTCTTTTTCTGAGTCGAAATATCATCGAAGAGTTGGAGAAAGAGGGAATTTCTACGGCTTTATTGAAAGGTGCTTCGGTGGCTGCCTTTTATCCGGTGCCGGAACTTCGAAAAAGTGGTGACGTAGATTTGTTTTTGTTTTCCAGAGAGATGGTTTCTCAGGCAGAAGAAGTGCTATTTCGGTTGGGAATTTTGCCTCATACCGGGCACTCCGTTAATCATCATAAAGCCTATATTACGGAAGAAAACATTGAAATAGAGATGCATACTCTTTTGGCGGAACCTTTTGACGATGCTGGGGTCAATGAAAAAATGGTGCAGATTCAAAATAAGATGCAAGAGTTCGTGCAGTCCAAGGCATTAATGGGAATCACGCTGCCGGTTTTGACAGAGGGAGTACAGGCCTACCATTTGCTTCTTCATATGTTGCAGCATTTTTTGCGGGCCGGTTTTGGACTGAAACTCCTTTGTGATTGGGTGGTGTTTTGGAATCAGCAAAATTCAGAAAAGGAAGTGGAAACATATCTGGAATTGGTTGAGGAGAGCGGACTTACTTACTTTTCGGATATGATTACAGCGATAGGTGAAACGTATCTGGGACTTTTGCCGGATAAGGCCAAAAGGATTCGACGTCATTTTGTAGAGAAAGAAGATATGAAAGATTTTTTGGAAGAAATTTTGCGTTCTCTCGAATTTGGAGGTGTGGATGTCAGTCGCATGGTGGCTTTGCGAGGGACGTCAATCCTTGACTTATGGCGGGAATTTCATCATCAAATGCATCTGAATTTTCCGAGAGCCGGTAAGTGTGTTTTGTTCTGGCCGGCATTGTGGAGCATTACCCTGTGGAGGTTTTGCCGAAATAATCGAAAAATACGTGGCACATCGGCTAAACAGGTGATTGAGGAAGCGAAAAAACGGGGAAAAATTGCGAAAAAATTACATTTATTTAAAATAGAAAAATAACGCAATCTATTTCGTAAAATTTAAGAAAGAAAAAGTTACTTTTTGGTTGACAGAAACTTTACATTTGTAATATAATGACGATATATATGATTAGAATAAGAGTGGTAAGGAGATGAGAACATGAAAAAATACAGTAAACCTACGATTCTTGTAAATGATGAATATAGTGAGGGCGTATATGCAGCAAGCGGTTGTTATACAGTGACAGCATCTATTCGTCAGGATAACCAGATAGGCCGCACCGATTATCGAATTCAAGTAGATGGAAAACATGATTCCGATCATACACGAGATGCACAGACTTTGACCGTTTCCTTTAATATGCCGGTTGAGTATAAGTCTTCCAGTGGCACACTTCAAGGGGCATCTGTGGGAACAACCATTGTCGTTAAATACAACTATCATCAAAATCCAACGGATAATATT
>JALEKC010000097.1 GCA_022769325.1 Eubacterium sp.
TACAGAGCACGGAAGGAGGAGTGGCGAATTTATTTTCGACCCCGTATCATTATATGTGCCGTCATCCTTTCAAGCACAAACAAGTGGGACTTTGAGCCCGGACTCTTATCATTGGTAATAAACCATGTTTATTCAGTCGCAGGATGACAGTCACTGTTGCTATTCCTTTTTTATTAAGGTGGTGATACTTATGATGAAGTTAAAATACTCCATCTGCTGTGGACTTGACGTCCACAAAAATGTTATCGTTGCAACCATCGTAACTACTAATTCTAACGGCATATCCGAATATAACCAAAAATCCTTTTCAACCATCAACTCGGATATCCAAAATTTTCACAACTGGCTTATCGAGAATAATTGTTATCATGTCTGTATGGAATCCACTGGAAAATATTGGATTCCTATTTTTAATTATCTCGAAAACGATATAGATGTGTGCCTTACACATCCTAAATACGTCAAAGCCATCAAAGGCAAGAAAACCGACAAAAAAGATTCCAAATGGATTGCCGACCTCTACAAATTTGACCTTGTCAGGTGTTCCTTCATTCCCCCAAAAGATTTCCGCCAGCTTCGTGAAATTGCAAGATACCGTTTTAAGCTGGTCTGCATGAAATCTTCTGAGAAGAACCGTATCCAAAACTGCATGACCGTTTCTAATGTGGGCATTGCCAGCGTGTTGTCTGACCCTTTTGGCAAAACAGCTACGGAAATCATGTCTTATCTCCTTGAGCATACCGCTGATTCCATTGACGAAAAAGCTGTCCGCAAACTGATTAAAAAGGGCGCAAAAGCCAAGTCTGATGAAATCATTGAAGCGATTAAAGGCTACCACATTGAAGCAGATCAGGCTAAAAAGCTGGAACTCGCCCGTGGGCATTTGGAATATCTTGATGATATGATTACCCAAACCGAGGTTGAACTCTATGTCCGCATGAAACCTTATTATGAGTTTGTCGAGTTTGTAAGCACTATGCCCGGTATGACGGAACTGAGTTCTACTATTATCCTTGCTGAAACCGGCGTTGATATGGACATCTTTGGCGATGCGAAACACCTTTGTTCCTGGTGCGGTCTTTCTCCTGCAAACAATGAATCCGCAGGCAAAAAGAAATCTGTCCGAATTGCAAAAGCAGGAGACTATTTGAAACCTATGATGGTACAATGCGCTCTTGCCGCAATAAAGAGCAAAAAACAACCTTATTTTGCAATCAAATACGGACGAATCAAAAAACGTCGTGGGCACAAAAAAGCAATCATTGCCATTGCAAGAATGATGATGGTCTGTATTTACCATATGGTATCGGAAAAGAAACCATTTACCCCTACTGACTACGAGGAATTGATGGATCCTCAAAATCATGTAGAACGTGTTGTATTAAATGAAAACAATGTTTTTGCTTACCTTGAAAGCCTTGGTTACGACAGCTCTAAGTTAGTAAGACGCAACGATAACTAACATTTTTCTGCTTTATCTATACCTCTAAAAATTGGGTTTTATGAACCCTTATATAAGTGCGCCTAAAAATCCACTTTATTTTTCACTCTTTTATCCTCCTTGCGGTCATTTTTCTTGAATATTACTGGAATATATCTTATAATAATCTTATCATACAACCTAAACCTAACTTTAGGTCAAGAACTTTTTTTGAAGGAAGGTGCATCATGTACACGATTGGTCAGGTTTCGGCGATGTACAATCTCCCTATTTCGACTTTAAGATATTATGACAAGGAAGGATTCTTCCCTAATCTTATGAGAAAAGGCAATATCCGTTACTTCAGCGACGATGAACTAGAGGCTATCCGCGTGATTGAGTGCCTCAAGCACTCCGGTCTTGAGATCAAGGATATCAAGCAGTTCTTCCAGTGGGTCTTGGAAGGTCCGTCCAGCTATGGGAAGAGAAAGGAGCTGTTCGAGACCAGAAAAGCTGCCATGGAAGATGAGATCAAAGCCATGGAGAGAACCCTTGCTCTGCTGAAATTCAAATGCTGGTATTATGAGACCGCAATGAAGGCTGGTAACGAAGACGGCATCAATGCCATGTTGCCGGACAAACTCCCGGAAGAGATTCAGAGGCTTTACGATATTTCACACGAATAACCAACAACGAAAAAGCCCATTGAAAGACCTGCTGTATAAACAGGCCTCCAGTGGGCAAAATTGTCACTTTACATCTCAGCAGGAGTCTCCGACTCCTCTTCTTCCGAATCAAACGGACGCTCCTTTTTCATCTGGAAAAACTCCTTATTCGTACAGATTTCAAGTTCGTCCGTCGGGAAATACCATCGGTTTTTAAATCATGAAATAGAAAAATATGAAGAAAAAAGGAGCAAAAATCTCTATTACCCGACACCCCCATACTTGATTAAATTTCTCTTTAACTGTAATTCTTTCTTTGATTTCCATTTCACATAATAACTGCCAAATTATCCGTATATTAATTCTCCTAATTGAATTTCTCAAATGAAACTTTTAACCCTGCTTTTGCAAAGGATTGTTCAATTTTCAGTTTTTCATCAGGTAATATATATTTATCAATATACAAAAACCAATTCATGGAAAGAAAATCCCAAGCCCAAGTTGTTGCCTTACTAATTCCGGTTACATTTACCCAATAGTCAACAAATTGACTTCCATAGTGGTTATTTCCAAGATGTATTGAAGCTCTCTTATACCCAAGAATACTGTTCTTACTTTTTTCTACTGGTTTTATCTCTTTACAAATAATTCCCTCATAATCACGAAGCATTTGCTGTACAACAGAACCAGCTGTGCAATATACAGTTAAATCTTTTTGGGTAAAATCATACGAAAAACAATTTTGCCCCAGAACTCTTACGTTAGAAAAAATAGTTATCTCTTTTAATTCATTGCAATCGAAAAAGGCATATTCTTCAATAACTTGAAGTCCTTCCGGTAAGAAAATATCTCGTACTGCAGATTTTTTAAACGCATCCCGCATAATTACTTTTACCTTATGCGGCACACAAATTTCTTCTATTCCGCTGCTCTCAAAAGCACCTTGTGGAATACACTCTAATTCAGTTGGAAGCACGATACTTTTTAACTTAGTACAATGTGCGAAAATATTGTTACCCAACACTTTTACACCCGATGGAATTATAATCTCTTCAAGTGACACGCATCCCCAAAACGCCTCATTTCCAACTTCAACCATACTTTTTGGAAATAATACACTATGCAAAGATTCACACCTGAAAAAAGTTCGATACCCTATATACTGGCACCCTTCTTGAATCACTACTTGTTCAAGATTTCTACAATTCATAAATACCTTATTGTATATTCCAATCACTTTTTTTCCATTAATTTCAGATGGGATTACAACTATCGTTTCATCGAACCCATGATATGCTGTTATTAATAATCCTTCTTTATCTTCTTCAACTTCAAACAAATTCCTTCCTTGTCTCTCCGTTTTTGTAATCATCTCCGCTTTTTTAACAATTCTTCTTCCACAATTAGAACAAAACTGTGAATCCTTTTTGATTGTTTCAAAACAATATGAGCATTCAATCAGATTACTCCGATAACTGTCTTGTTCCTTTTTGAGCGAATTCACTTCTTGATTTAATTCAGCAACTCTCTTTTTATATTTATCAATCTCAATTTCTAAATGTTTGTTTTCCTTTTCCAAAGTAGCCATTTTTTCATCAAGGTTTTTCCTATTCCCCAAAAACATCGACCATTCCCCCTGTAATTTGGCTCTTCCGCGAACATCCGTATTTTATTATTTACAAGGATAATAAAGCCAGTACTTATCGGCATTCTTTCAGCCTGATTAAAGTAAAAACATATAATTGCGGAAGAACCAAAATAAAATTTCTGTTTCGCCATGGCTTTATTGTGAAAAGTGGATAACTTTTCAATGCAACTGCCAAGTGCTTTTTGCTTGTGGATAACTAAACCATAAATCTTCGAGTTCAGTCAGATAACGTTCTATTTGTGGATTTTATCCGAGTATTATTGGCAGTTATCCTTTGATTTTTACTGCTTATCCACCGTCATTTTGACAGTATATCAAAATGACAAGATTCGCTTTTTTGACCATTTTCCGTTAAAATAGAAGTATCAAATTTAACGGAAGAAGTTGGTGCCATGCATGACTGCTGGGCTTCCTACTGGAATTATCCGGATATTCAGCATGCTTTGATATCGTAAGGAACCTCTACATAGGCAGCATCCATATTCTCATTTTGAAGAATTCTTGCGTAAAATTTTAATTCCATATTATTTTCCTTTCATTCTGTGAATATTGTCCTCCACAAATTCCGATCTCTCGAGTTCTAAAAACTGGAAGCTATGATTATTCAAAATACTTTCTAAAATCAAATGCATCTTTAAAATCAAAGTATTTTTCAAACAACCTGCTACATTGCCCAATCACCCAGCCGTTTATGGCCGCACATAAAATCGTTCCGGCTTTTACGCCTTCAAAATGCAGAAACCCCATAAAGAGAAACGACATGATGACCGCAATGATACAGCTGCAGCAGTCATAAATCGTTTTTGTCTTGTTTATATCAAAACAAAATCTCGATGATATCTCTTTTACAAACAATTCATATGCTTCCGGTGAAATATATGTATGGAACAAAAGAGAGACTCCTACTGCACATACGACTAAGCCGATCACATAGAATGCTACTCTTGGAATAATACCATTTGCAGATACCAATGCCACAGCTCTCATCATAACATCAAGCACATTTCCGTATATAAACGCTGTAATGAAAGAAAACAGATACTTTCGCTTAAAACCACGCAAGATAATTACAAGAACAATAATCAGGAAAGCCTGAAAACAGTACTCTGCCATTCCAAAAGAAAACCAATTCAAATAGTCTGATATTTTTAAATATATAAGGTATGCTGGTGCAACGACCATAGACATTCCAAAATCTGCTCGTTCCATCAGTGCTGTACCAAATGCAAGCGTTACGATTCCAATAATGTACGCCATTTCTGTATAAAATGTCCTCTTCATAAAATCTCCTTTCGATAAGTGACGTTTGATACAGAAACGTCAAAAGATGTATTCTATTTGGTATTATCAAGGTCAGTATAACCATATTCTTGTTTTAATTCATCAAACATTGTACGTATCCCACTTGGAAATCGGCATCATCGATGTTTTCGCTGATATTTTCCTCTGAGTTCAGCTTTTTGAAGAATATGACCTTCTGCTAATTTAAGAATATCCTCTTTCTTTGATTTTTCGTTAGCCTTTAATGTGCAATCAAGAGTATAAAGTGTAAACAAATACTCATGCTTCCAGTTGAAAGGAGACCGCTGCTTCCAGATCTTTTTCATCCGGATGACCTTTTGCAATACCACCCGCCACTGTTATATATTTCTTGTTCACCGCCTAAAGAGGCAGGAGTCATCTTTCATCTGATATTCTTTAAATTAAAATGCCTTCCAGATGATCCAATTCATGCTGACAAATTTGTGCTGTCCAACCGCTGAGTTTCTGTCGCTGCTTTTTCCAATTCATATCAAAATATTCTACTTCAATATTTTCATATCGAGTTGTTTTTCTCACACCAGTAAGAGACAGACATCCTTCCTCTGTTTCATATGGATTATCCCTGCTCAACAGAACCGGATTAAACATCACAATATCTACGAATCCCATATTTACAATGATCACTCTCTTTTTCACACCGATCATATTTGCAGCCATGCCTACACAACCGGCACGATTTGCCTGTAAGGTGTCCTGTAAATCCTTTCCTACCTGCAGATCTGCCTTTGTGGCAGGTTCTGATTTTTGTCCCAGAAAGAACACATCTTTCATTATCGGTTTTATCATCTGTTACTCCTCCATATCAAATCATTTTACATTCCAATTATAACAACAAAATCACATTTCTACCATAATGAGGTTTTTTCTTTCCTTTCATCAGACCTGATTTTTTCATCGCATTGAAAGAAAAAAAGCGGTTTATGACATAGCATTCTCTGCCAATCATTACCGCTTTTTTCAAACGTCCCCTGCGGGAATCGAACCCACAGCTAGCGCTTAGGAGAGCTCTGTGGTTCTGTCAATCCCTGTCAAGAACTGATATGTTTAGCCCTTTATTATCAAGGACTTTTTTTATTTTCGAATCAAATTCTGGTAATCTGAATACCCTTTCTGTCAAGACCAGATAAGACCTGAA
>JALEKC010000110.1 GCA_022769325.1 Eubacterium sp.
TCTATGGAAGAACGAATGGCCTGTGGAGTTGGTGCCTGCCTTGGGTGTGTATGCCAGTCAACAGAGGTAGATGACCATTCCAAAGTTTCCAATAAAAGAGTATGTAAAGACGGACCGGTTTTCTTATCTACAGACGTAGAACTATAGAAATACGGATATTTTAAGAAAGGAAGGTAAGAGAATGAGTCTGGAAGTAAATTTCGCAGGATTGACATTTAAAAATCCGGTAACCACGGCATCCGGAACCTTTGGCTCCGGAATGGAATATAGTGAATTTGTCGATTTGGACAAATTGGGTGCAGTGACCACCAAAGGAGTCGCCAATGTCCCCTGGCCGGGAAATCCCACACCTCGTATCGCAGAAACCAAAAGCGGAATGCTCAATGCCATCGGATTGCAAAATCCGGGGATTGAAACCTTTATTGAGAGAGACCTTGCATTTTTACATGAAAAAAATGCGAGAATTATTGTCAATGTGTGCGGACATTCTGAAGAAGAATATCTGGAGGTGGTAGAGCGTCTGGCATCGGAAGAGGTAGATATGCTGGAAATCAATATTTCCTGTCCCAATGTAAAGGCAGGAGGAATTACTTTTGGTCAGGATCCCAAATGTGCCGAAGAGATTACAAAGAAAGTAAAAGCGGTTGCCAAGCAGCCGGTTATTATGAAACTGAGTCCCAATGTAACAAGCATTGCGGAAATGGCAAAAGCGGTAGAGGCAGGAGGAGCAGATGGGGTTTCTCTTATCAATACCCTTACCGGAATGAAAATTGATGTGGCCCGTAAGACCTTTGCATTGGCCAATAAAACCGGAGGAATGTCCGGACCTTGTGTAAAACCTGTGGCTGTCCGGATGGTATATGAAGTGGCTAATGCGGTAAAGATACCGATTCTCGGTATGGGAGGAATTCAAAATACCGAAGATGCTCTTGAATTTTTGATGGCAGGTGCTACTATGGTTGCTGTGGGGACAGCGAACTTTTTTAATCCATATGCCACATCGCAGATTATTGATGGTCTGGAAGAATATGTAAAGAATGAAAAACTTTCCGGAATTCAAGATATCATAGGGGTTGTAAATAATTAAAGAAAAAACGAAATAATTTGTCTTTTTGTAAATTGTATGATAGGATAAGAGGTATAAAAAGGCAAAAGTCTTGAATGTAGGAGGTTCAAAAGAAGATGGAACAATATAAACAGGAATTTATCGAATTTATGGTTGAGAGTGATGTTCTCAAATTTGGAGATTTTACACTGAAGAGCGGACGAAAATCACCATTCTTTATGAATGCCGGTGCATATGTCACAGGAATGCAGTTGAAGCGCCTTGGTGAATACTATGCGAAAGCCATTCATGATAATTATGGAGATGATTTTGATGTATTATTTGGTCCTGCCTATAAGGGAATTCCCCTTAGTGTGGCAACCACCATTGCATTTTCAGAATTGTATGGTAAAGAAATTCGCTATTGCTCCAACCGTAAAGAGGTAAAGGATCATGGAGATACCGGAATCTTGCTTGGAAGCAAAATCAAAGATGGTGACAAAGTCGTTATCATTGAAGATGTTACCACATCCGGGAAGTCTATCGAAGAAACATTCCCAATTGTAAAAGCACAAGGAGATGTGGAAATTATCGGACTTATGGTTTCGTTGAACCGAATGGAAAAAGGAAAAGGTGAGAAATGTGCCTTGGATGAAATCAAAGAACTTTACGGAATGCAGGCAAATGCCATTGTAACCATGGAAGAAGTAATTGAACATCTGTATAACAAGCCCTGCCAGGGCAAAGTTGTGATTAATGATGCCATGAAAGAAAAAATAGATGCTTATTATGCAAAATATGGAGCAGCAAAGTAGATAAGAATGAGCAGAAAACTCAATGTTTAGGATAATGAAAAGTCCGGATTGCATTCCATGTAATCCGGGCTTCTTTCGGTTTGACGGAACAATAGAGCATCGGAAATAATTGACAAAATGTCATTATTTAAATAACGATGTCTGTGTGCCCTCGCGTGCAAGCACGCAGTCCACACAGCCGCTGTCCGGGGCTTTTAAAAGCGGGTTGTTTCGTGCTTCGCACTCCCACAACCATCGCCGGTATTCGCAATTCGGGCGATGCCCTGCTTGCTCATACCGGCTGGCCCGTCCAATGTCTGTGTGCCCTCGCGTGCAAGCACGCAGTTCACACAGCCGCTGTCCGGGGCTTTTATTATATCAAGGTTTTTACTTTTTCGTATATTTCCTGGATACGTTCATCTTCAATCTGAGTATCCAGAAAGATTTCTACCGCATATTTTGCCTGTGCTACCAGCATTTCCAATCCATTGACACCAATCATACCCAGTTCTTTTGCCTGACCCACAAGTTTGGTAGTGAGAGGATTGTAGATGACATCTAAAACTGCCTCGCATTTTGGAAATTTAGTCAAATCAACCGGAGAGGCATCCGTTTTGGGGAACATGCCAACGGGGCTAGTGTTGATGATAACTTCTGCATCTGTGTGGTGTGCAAAACAAGCATCATAAGAAATAGCTTCACCGTCATCGATGACATCCACAACAATCATGCTTTTGGCATTGTGTTTGCGAACCACGGCTTTGATTGCCTGAGCGGCACCGCCATTTCCCAGTACAACTACCTTTTTATCCGTTAAGGTGATGCCATGACGAAGAACCATATATTCAAATCCGGAAAAGTCAGTATTGTAACCACGCAATTTTCCATCTTGATTTACAATGGTATTGACTGCTCCGATGGCTTTGGCATTGTCATCCATGGAATCCAGATAAGGAATCACATCCTTCTTATAAGGAATCGTGACATTGATGGCACGAAATGGTTTTTCCTCCATAAATACTTTAAATTCATCACGGGTAAGGGGATGAATGTCGTAGGTATAATCCGCCAGACTCTCATGAATCGGTTTCGATAAACTATGACCAAGTTTTTCACCAATTAATCCATAATCCATAATATGTAAAATCCTTTCTGTATAATAATCATAATTGAGAAATCAATTCTCTATAAAACAGTATCATATTTTTTTTATTCTTTCAAGCATAATCCCAAAATATCTGCATATATTCAAATAAATCCAAAAGAAAGAAGGGAACAAAATGACAGGACAAGATATCATTGAAGTGGTACCCCAAAAGTATCGAACCAGGCTGCAGCAGTGTTTACAGGGAAAATGGAATCAAATACAAGAAATTCGTTTTCGCATTGGACAGCCTGTGGAATGGTTCGATGGGGAAAAACACAGTATTGGCGAAACTCATGTGACCCGCATGGATATGAAAGAAATGATGGATTACATGAGCGGATATTCTCTCTATGCTTTTGAAGATGAAATTGCCAAAGGGTATCTGACGATACCGGGAGGGCATCGGGTAGGAGTGGCTGGACAGGTTGTGGTTGAAGAGGGAAAGGTGAAATACATACAAAACATAACGTTTGCCAATATCCGTATTTCTCATGAAAAAATAGGGTGTGCAGATGTGATTCTTCCGTATTTGTTGGAGGGAAATAACGTGAGAAATACCTTGATAATATCTCCACCGCGTTGTGGAAAAACCACAATATTAAGGGATTTGGCGAGAAAAATATCGGGAGAAACTTTGAGAAAAAACGTGGTTATTGTGGACGAGCGTAGTGAGATTGCAGGATGTTATCGTGGGGAACCTCAAAAAGAAGTGGGACCACGAACCGATGTGTTGGATCGCTGTCCGAAAGCTGTGGGTATGATGATGGCAGTAAGGAGTTTGTCCCCAGAGGTGTTAATCGTAGACGAAATCGGTGGCAGACAGGATATCTTAGCTTTGCAGGAAGTTTTAAAATGTGGATGCAGTGTGATTGCAACTGCCCATGGTGAGCAATGGGAAAGCTGGATGAAACGCCCGGACATGCAGGAATTATTTCAAAAAAAATATTTTGAGCGTTATATTCTGCTGAAACAGAGTGGTAATCCAGGGCAGGTGGAAAACCTGAGGGATGCAGAGGGAGTGGAATGTTTTGATATATAAAGTGATGGGAGGCTGTTTCGTATTTGTGGGAACGGCTGCCTTGGGAATTTATTTTGCCGGCCAGTATATAGAACGGTTGAAAAATCTCATAGAACTAAAAAAGGCGATGATGCAGATGCAGGGAGAATTGCGTTATCTGCATTCCACTATGCCGGATTTGTTTGAAACCGTGGGGAGACGAACCAATGGAACCATTGGGGAATTTTTTCTTGCTTTATCCAAGGAAATGGAGCAAAAAACACATGGAGATTTTTCAAATATCTGGACCAGACAAGTGATGAAAAAAATAACGCCCTCGGTATTGGAACCAGAGGCAAAAACCATATTGCTGGAGACGGGAAAACAGTTGGCTGATACGGACCGGAGAACCAAAGAAGAAGGACTGACATTTGCTTTAAAACAGATGGAAGATTTGATTCAAAAGAGAAAAGAAGAAAAGCAAAATCGCTTAAAACTTTACTATGTCTGCGGTATTATGGTGGGATTGATGCTTACAATATTGCTTGTATAAGGATGGTTTTACAGTGGAGATAGGAATAATATTTAAAATTGCATTAGTGGGAATTTTGGTTACCATTTGCAATCAAATCCTAAGGCAGTCAGGAAGAGAGGAACAAGCATTTTTGACCAGTCTAGCCGGTCTTTTGATTGTATTATATTGGGTAATTCCTTATATTGTGGATTTGTTTGAAACGATAGAAAGGTTGTTTGATTTATGATTAAGATTGCGCTATTTGCAATTGTGGGAATGATGCTGACGGTAATAGTAGGGAATATGCGACGTGAAATCGGTATATGGATTGCGGTTATTACAGCAGTCATTCTGCTATTTTATGGAATGGGAAAATTTGAATATATTCTGGAGATGTTTCATACCTTGGCAGAACATACGGGAATTCAGCAGCCTTACATTGGCGTTGTATTAAAAATGATAGGAATTGCATATTTGTCCGAATTTACCGTATCTTTGTGTAAAGATGCCGGGCAGCATGCCATTGCCCTGCAAGTAGATTTTTTTGGAAAAATGAGTATGGTTCTGGTAAGTCTGCCAGTACTTCAGACTTTATTGGAGACGATAGGAGAGATTTTGACATGAAAATAAGAAAGATAGGAGGTCTGATATTTGTTGTATTTCTTTTTCTATTAAATAGCGTGAATGTAAATGCCTATGAGGATAATTCAAAAGAAGAAAATGCTATTTCCAAGGAAATATTTGAAAGCATTTCTCTTGATGAAATGGAAGATAGTCTGGAAGAGTCTTCCCAGGAAAAAATACCTTTTTCGGTGAAAGAATATGTGCAAAATGTTTGTAAAGGAAATTGTGATTTGTCACTGGATTCCATTTTGGAATATCTGAAAAGGGGGATATCGAATCAATGGGAAACAAACAAAACATTGGTTGTTCGACTGTTTGCTTATGCAGTATTATCCGGCATTTTTCTAAATTTATCCGGAAGTCTGTATGGAAAACAATTGGAAGAAAATGGATTCTATCTTTTATATTTTCTAGTGGTTACGATTTTAGTATCGGGGTTTTATGCCGTATTCTATGTGGCAGAAGAAGTGCTGGGACAAGTTCTGTCCTTTATGAAAACATTGGTTCCTGCTTTTTCACTTGCTTTGACATGGAGCAGCGGAAGTGTTACCTCTGTTGCCTTCTATGAAGCCACATTGGCAACCATAGGAGTAGCGGAAAATATCTTATATTCTTTCTTTTTGCCCATCATACAGATTTATTTTCTTCTACGGGTAATGAATCCCTTGTCCGGTGGAAAATTTGACAAATTTGCCTCTCTTTTAGAAAGTATAGTTAGAGGGGGGACAAAAATCATTTTGGGGATTATGTTGGGACATCAAGGAATCAAGGGATTGCTTATGCCGGCACTGGATCAGGTAAAGCGAAATGCCGTATTTCGAGCAGCGGAAAGTATACCGGGAATTGGAAATGTAATGAATGGAGTGACCGATACCATAGTAGGAAGTGGCATTTTGATTAAAAGCGCCATCGGAGTGGGAGGAATCCTTGCCATAGCCATTTTATGCCTTCTTCCTTTACTGAAATTGGGAATGTTTGCTCTTATGTATCGGATTATGGCAGCATTTTCGCAACCGGTGGCAGACCGGCGGATGGTGGCTATATTTCAGGGAAGTGCCGATAGTGGGAAATTGTTATTTCAACTTGTATTTATGGTGGCAATTTTGTTTTTGCTGACTTTGACCATTGTCATTGCGGCCACAAATTAAAGGAGGAGAAATGCAGCAAATTTTTAAAATGGTTCAGCAGGTAACAAGTGTGATGCTTGTATTTTCCCTGCTATTTCACATTTTTTCAGACTCTTCTTATCGTAGGTATTTTCAATTTGTAGAAGGACTTTTGATTCTTTTGTTACTCATTACACCATTGGTTCAATATACCAAAAAACAGGATTTTATGGAAAACTGTTTCGAAATCCACCAAAGCGAATGGCAAAGACAGGAACTGGAGGATGAAATGGAGATGATAGGGAAAAAAAGAGAGGAATGGATAAAAAACCAGAGTCGGGAAGAAAGTCAGGAAGAAAGGCAGGAAGGTGAAAGTGAAGGAAGATTGGAGAAGTAGCATCAAGGATTTGGTGAAAAAAGCGGGAAAAGGAAAAATTATGCTATTGATTGGAGTCGGAATATTACTTTTAGCAGTCTCCGTGTGGGATGGAAAAGAAGAAAAAAAATCCCAGTCCTGTCAAAAAGAAGAAACGGAGGAGAGAACTTCGGATGAAATGCAGCAATACCGGGAAAAAATGGAAAAGCAGGTGCAAGAGATATTGGAACAGGTGGATGGAGTGGGGCAGGCGGATGTTATGCTGACGTTGCAGGCTTCCAAAGAAAAAGTGGCATTAAAAGACAGTCGGAGGGATGACTCAAAAACAGAAGAAGAAACGGTTCTTCTGGATGGAGAATCCCGGGAATCTTCCCCCTATGTAGTACAGGAAATTGAGCCACAGATTGAGGGGATTGTTGTGGTATGCAGCGGCGGAGATCATCCGGCGATACAACGGGAAATAATCGGTGCAATTTCGGCATTATTTCCCGTTGAAAGTCATAAAATTAAAGTAATGAAAAGTAAGGAGGCAAAATAATTGAAAAAACTTTTGCGAAAAAATCAAATTATCATAACGGCTCTTGTAGTTATGGTTGCCCTTGCTGGATATCTTAGCCTTGCAGGAGAAGATGAATTGGCATTGAATTTCAGCGAAGAGTCCGCACCGGCACAGGTGGAGCCTCAGAATACGGAAGAAACTTCAGAAACAAAGGAGGCAGAGGAGGTGGATGACAGTGAGGTGGCGGATATCAGTGAAGAAGATACGGCGAAGGAAGAAGCCGAACAAGTGGATTCGGAAAAGGTGGTATCCAAGGAAAATGCCGGGGAAGCGGTTCTTGTAAATAATACCGTCAATGGGGATTATTTTGAATCGGCAAAACTTTCCCGGGAGCAGACAAGGGCAAAAAACAAAGAAACTTTATTGGAACTTGTCAATAGCAAGACCGCTTCCGAGGCACAAAAAGAGAAAGCCATGAATGAAATTGTGGAAATGACAGCGGTAAATGAAAAAGAAACCGCCACCGAAAATCTTTTGGAAGCCAAAGGATTTGATGAGACGGTAGTGACTATCGTAAATGACAGCGTAGACGTGATTGTCAATGCAGAAAATCTGACGGAACAGCAGATTGCACAGATTGAAGATGTAGTAAAAAGAAAAGTGGAATGCACATCTGATAAAATTGTTATTTCTCCTGTTGGCAAAAAACAGTAAATGTGGTAAACTAGAAACTGTATGATGTTCTTGAACATATATAGTTTATGATAAATGAGGTGACAGATATGGCAAAAGATGTATTTGGATCAAAAGACAGTATTGGTGAAGTGCAGATTGCAAGCGATGTTGTTTCCGCAATCGCCGGTATTTCAGCCGCTGAGGTGGATGGTGTACAATCCATTTCCGGTGGTGGTATCAATGACATTGCCGGAAAACTGGGAATGAAAAATTATTCCAAAGGAGTACGAGTGACAATTGCCGGGGAAAAGGCAGCTGTTGAAATTTCCGTCACATTGAAATATGGATATAGTATTCCGGAAGTTTCGGAAAAAGTACAGGAAAAAGTATCTCAGGCAATTAAGAGCATGACCGGACTGGAAGTGGAAAAAGTCAATGTTCGCATTGCTGGAATCGCTTTGGAAGAACAGGCATAAAATATAGACTCCAGGAGTATGCAGCAAAGCGGCTTGAAAAAGAAAAGGCGCTTTGTTGCGCTCTTGTTATGCCCAAAGAAAAAAGATACAAAATAGTATAAGAAATGAGGACGTATATGACTAGAAAAGAAATCAGAGAACAAGTTTTTATCTTGCTATTCCAAAGAGAGTTTTATGGTGAAGAACCCTTTGAAGAACAAAAAGAAACTTATATGTCAACCAAAGAAATAAGTGAAAAAGACTTACAATATATCGAAAAACACACGACGGATATCATGGACAAGCTTCCGGAGATAGATTCCTTGATTTCGGAATATTCAAAGGGCTGGAAGATTGATCGTATCGGAAAAGAAGAACTGGCAATTTTGCGTCTGGCGATTTATGAGGCAAAATATGACGAAGAGATTCCGGTAGGTGTGGCGGTTAATGAGGCAGTGGAACTGGCAAAAACCTATGGAGCTGATGGTGGTGCTGCATTTGTCAATGGAATTTTGGGGAAGATTGTAAATGAATAGAGGAAATGTGTTTACGGTATCTGCCATTAATCAATATATCAAAATGATGTTTCAGAAGGACCAGGCATTGGCAGTTGTATTTGTAAAAGGAGAAATATCCAATTGCAAATATCACAGTTCCGGTCATATTTATTTTACATTGAAAGACGCTTCTTCTGCCATTTCCTGTGTGATGTTTGCCGGGGACCGCAGACGACTGGAATTTCGCTTAGAAGATGGGCAGGAAGTTCTGATTGGTGGAACCATTAGTGTATATGAAAGGGATGGAAGGTATCAACTGTATGCCAAAACCGTAAAACATGCCGGAGAAGGACTTTTGGCAGAAAAATATGAAAAATTGAAAAAAAAGCTGGAAGAAAAGGGATATTTTTCGCAGGAACACAAAAAGCAAATTCCTCCCTATGCCAAAAGGGTTGGGATTGTCACAGCAAAGACCGGGGCTGCCATACAGGATATTATCAATATAGCGACCCGAAGAAATCCTTATGTGCAATTGATTCTCTATCCTGCCAGGGTGCAGGGAGAGGGTGCCTGTGATACCATAGCAAATGGAATCCGCATCTTGGATGAAAAGAATCTGGATGTTATTATCGTGGGACGAGGTGGCGGTTCGATTGAGGATTTGTGGGCTTTTAATGAGGAAATTACCGCTGAGGCTATTTTTCATTGTAAAACCCCTGTTATCTCAGCCGTGGGTCATGAAACCGATACGACCATTGCAGACTACGTGGCGGATTTGCGGGCCCCGACCCCTTCAGCAGCAGCTGAACTTGCCGTATATGATGTCCGGCTTTTGCTGGAACAACTGGAGGATTATAAGGGGTATCTGGTTCGGGGAATGAATGACCGCATCGGAATGACACGGGAGCGTATGGCACTATTGGAGCGTCAGATTAAGTTTTATCATCCCTCCAACCAGATTCTGCAGACTAGACAATATTTAGCAGAATTAAGTGACCGTCTTTCAAGACAGATGCAGACCATGGTTCAGCAAAAGAGACACGATTTACAAATTTTGTCTGAGCGATTGGATGGAATGTCTCCGCTGAAACGTTTGGAGAGTGGTTATGCCTATGTCGAAGGCGAGAACGAACAGAGGGTTGACAGCATTGAAAAAGTGAAACCGGAGGATACGATTCAGGTTGTCCTTTGGGATGGAAAGATAAAAGCCCATGTGGTTGCCACAGAGAAAAATCAAGTCCTGAAAGGGGAAAACAGATAGATGGAATTAGAAGAAATAATGACACAATTGGAAGAAACCGTTGTTACCATGGAACATGAAAAACTTTCATTGGAGGAAGCCTATGCAACCTTTTCCCGTGGAATGAAACTTGTGATGGAGGGAAATAAAGCCATTGACCAGGTGGAAAAAAAGGTACAGGTTTTGATGGAAGAAGCGGAGGAAGCAGAATGAAAGTGGAAGAAATACTGAAAGAGCGTGCCAAAGAGGCAGAAGATAAGATCGTATCCTATCTGCCGGAAATTCAGGGTTATCCGAAAACGATACTGGATGCCATGGCTTATAGTGTCGAAGCCGGAGGCAAACGAATTCGCCCGGTTTTGATGCGGGAAGTATATGAAATGTGTGGTGGAACAAAGGAGGATATTATCTTGCCATTTATGGCAGCCATTGAGATGATTCATACGTATTCTCTTATTCATGATGATTTGCCTGCCATGGACAATGATGAATATCGCCGTGGGAAATTGACCACCCATAAGAAATACGGAGAAGCCATGGGAATTCTTGCCGGAGATGCTCTTTTGAATTATGCTTATGAGACAGCCCTTCAGGCTTTTGATAAAGCAGTGGAGGAAAAAGAGTTGAGACGAATCGCCGAAGCGTTGAAGGTGCTCGCTGGAAAAGCCGGTATATATGGGATGGTTGGCGGACAAGTGGTAGATGTGGAAAAAGATGGGGATTTTGTGGACGAAGACATGCTTATGTATGTTTATGTCAACAAAACTTCTGCTCTTCTGGAAAGCTGCTTTATGATTGGTGGTATTTTGGCTGGTTGTTCCCGGGAACAAGTGGAAATACTGGAGAAAAGCGCCAGAAATTTGGGGGTAGCCTTTCAGATACAGGATGATATTTTAGATGTTGTGGGAGATGCGAAAACCTTGGGGAAACCGGTGGGCTCAGATGCAAGAAATGAAAAGACCACCTATGTATCCATGTATGGATTAGAGGAAGCGCGAAAGAAAGTCAGTGAGTATACCGAGGAATCCATTGTTCTTCTTCAGAATTTTGATGGGGAAAAAACCTTCCTCATGGAACTGATGACTTGGATGATTCAGCGCGACAAATAAGAGAAAAGAGTGAGAAAATGAGCCGTTTACTGGATGAAATAAAGAAAGAAAATGACATCAAAAAGATTTCGCCGCAGGAGTATCGGAGATTGGCAAAAGAAATCCGGGTTCAATTGGTGAAAAGCGTAAGTCGCACCGGAGGGCATCTTGCGTCCAATCTGGGTGCAGTGGAACTTACGATGGCATTGCATCTTTTTCTGGATTTTCCCAAAGATAAATTGGTTTGGGATGTGGGACATCAGGCATATGTCCACAAAATATTGACCGGTCGAGGAAAGGAATTTCGTACGCTTCGCCAATTGGATGGACTGAGTGGTTTCCCAAAGGTAAGTGAAAATCCGGCAGATACCTTTAATACCGGTCACAGTTCTACCTCTTTGTCCATCGCTCTCGGGCTGGCAAAGGCCAGAGACTTGCGGGGTACGGACGAAAAAGTGGTGGCCGTTATCGGAGATGGTGCTCTTTCCGGAGGTATGGCTTTTGAGGCCCTCAACAATGCAGAGCAGATGAAGTCCAATCTTATTATGGTTTTAAATGACAATAAAATGTCTATTTCCAAAAACGTAGGGGGAATGGCAAGATATCTTGGAAAAGCGCGTACAAATCGCAAATATAATGATTTGAAAGTCAATATTGAAGAACGTCTGGACCGGATTCCCAATGTAGGTGTATCCATGGCAGAGACCATAAAAAATGCAAAAAATTCGTTGAAACATTTATTTGTACCCGGGATGTTCTTTGAAGAAATGGGCATTGTCTATGTGGGTCCTATTGATGGACATGATGTGGAAAGTATATTGACCGCTCTGCAGGCAGCAGAGCGCATGAAAAACCGCCCGGTTTTGATTCATGTTGTGACAAAAAAAGGAAAAGGATATCGGCCGGCGGAGGAAAATCCGTCTGTTTTTCATGGAGTTGGTCCCTTTAATCCCAAGAGCGGAGAAGTGTTAGAACAGTCTGAGGAAACCTACACGGATGTCTTTGGACAATGGATGATTAAGAAAGGAAGGCAGCAGGAAGAATTGGTTTCCGTCTGTGCGGCTATGCCGGATGGAACCGGAGTGAAGGCTTTTTCAGAGGAATTTCCAAAGCGCTTTTTTGATGTGGGAATTGCCGAAGAACACGCAGTGACCTTTGCAGCAGGCCTTGTGGCAGGGGGGCTCCGTCCGGTAGTATCCATTTATTCTACCTTTTTGCAGCGTGCCTACGACCAGATTATCCACGACGTATGTCTCAACCGCTTGCCGGTGATTTTTGCTGTGGACCGGAGTGGTATCGTGGGACGGGATGGAGATACCCATCAGGGGATTTTTGATTTGTCTTACCTGACGTCCATCCCTCATATGACAGTGATTTCGCCTATGGACAAAGAAGAAATGATTGGGGCTTTTGATTTTGCCTATGGCTTTGACGGACCGGTGGCGGTTCGATATCCGAGAGGAAAGGTATATGAAAATGAGATTTGCCATTCTGCTTTTTCTCTGGGAAAAGGGGAAGTGATTCTGGAACCGGAGAATTCCCAGGTGGTGATTTTTGCCGTGGGGGACATGGTGTCAAAGGCATTGGAAGTTGCCCACAAACTTCAAGGGAAAAAAGCAGTTACGGTTATCAATATGCGCTTTGTAAAACCTTTTGATAAAGAAATGGTAAAAACTTTCGCAAAGAAAAATCAAGTGGTTGTTACCATGGAAGACAGTGAGAAAATAGGAGGATTTGGTCAGCAGGTGGAGTCCTTTTTGGTGGAGCAGGGCTGTGTGCCGGAGAAATTTGTCAATTGCTCCTTGGAAGACTGCTTTGTGGAACATGGTTCACCGGAAGAACTTTATGCAAGATATGGCTTGGATGCAGAATGGGTGATTCAACAGATTGAAAAAGAGCCGGGAGGGGAAAAGTAATGGAAAAAGAACGTCTGGATGTGCTTTTGGTCAATCGTGGGATGGTAGAATCCAGAGAAAAAGCCAAGGCAATTATTATGACAGGAAATGTATTTGTCAACGAGCAGCGGGAAGATAAAGCCGGACAGAAATTTCCCCTGGATGTCTATATCGAGATTCGTGGGAAAAAGTTAAAATTTGTGAGCCGAGGAGGCTACAAATTGGAAAAGGCGCTTCAGGTATTTCCCATTGAATTGGAACATTTGACCTGCATGGACGTGGGGGCTTCCACAGGTGGATTTACCGATTGTATGTTGCAAAACGGTGCTCGCTTTGTCTATGCCGTAGATGTGGGAACCAACCAGCTGGCATGGAAACTCAGACAAGATGAGCGAGTGCGTTCCATGGAAAAAACCAATATCCGTTATGTTACACCGGAAGATATCGGTGAACCGGTGGATTTTGTATCCATTGATGTGGCTTTTATCTCTCTTACCAAGGTGCTGGAACCTATTTATGCTTTGATGAAAGACGAGGCAACGATGGTTTGCCTGATTAAACCACAATTCGAAGCCGGCAGGGAAAAAGTAGGGAAAAAAGGTGTTGTCCGGGACAAATCCGTACACGAAGAAGTGATAGAAAAGGTGATTCTATATGCCAAAAGCCTTTCTTTTCAAATTTGCGGGCTGGACTTTTCACCGATACGGGGGCCGGAAGGAAATATTGAATATTTATTATATCTTCGGAAAAAGGGAAATTCTTCTTCCGGTTTTGAGGAAAAGGAGTGGGAAGAACTTCGAGAGAGAATCCATCAGGTGATAGAAGAAGCACAGGAACATGCAGTAAAACATGCGGAGGATATTTCGGAATGAATAGATATTATCTTATCGTAAATGAGGAGAAAGATTCCGGATGCCGGGTGGCAAAGGGAATTCAAGAATATATGGAAAAGGCCGGTCACCAGGTAACGATGCAGTCTCATGATGCCATTGATATACCGGAGAAAAATGCGGACATGGCCATCGTTCTCGGGGGAGACGGGACGGTGATTTCAGCGGCAAAGAAGATTGCCGCCGCCGGTATTCCGATTTTAGGAGTTAATCTTGGGACGCTTGGTTTTTTGACCGAGATAGAAAAACCCAAAATTTATCCGGCGTTGGATGCTGTGATGGCAGGAAATTATCGAATTGAGAGCCGGATGGCATTGACAGCAGAGGTGAAAAAAACCGGAGAGACCCATTTTGCGGTGAATGAAATCGTTGTGGGGAAGCGGGATTTTGGTCGTATGGTAACCACAAGCGTGTGGGTGGATGACGAGTTGATGGATTCCTATGTTGCCGATGGTGTTTTGATTGCGACCCCTACGGGTTCTACCGCATATAATCTGTCAGCCGGAGGGCCGATTCTGTCTCCTGCTATGGAGGCAGTTGTCATCACACCCATTTGTCCCCATGCATTTAATAAACGAAGTTTGGTAGTTTCTTCACAAACTAAAATTCGTGTTCAAGTTGAAAAAACAAGAGAAAGTTATCTGGATGAAGCATCCGTCCGATGCGATGGAGAAGTCTGTGGAGCTATGGAGACCGGGGATGTGGTAGTCATTGAAAAAGCAGCCCGGAGCTTTGATATGGTATGTGTGGGCGATGTGGGATTTTACCAGAAAATGCGAAGCAAGCTAAATCGCACGTAAGGAGATGGAGAGTGGCAACGTGAAAAAGAAGCGACAGGAACAGATAATAGAAATTATACAAAATCATGAAGTAGAAACGCAGGAAGATCTTGCGAGATATCTGACGGAAGCCGGGTATGCAGTGACCCAGGCAACGGTTTCCCGTGATATCCGGGAATTGTCTCTGGAGAAAGTGCCTGGTCGGCAAGTGAAACAAAAATATGCCATGCGTATGTCATCGGTGCCTGTTTCAGAGGCGGTAAGACCCACAGGCCAGACACCCAATCGATATGCTTCTCTTTTGCAGGACGGTATCGTATCCATGGAGCAGGCAGGAAATCTTCTGGTGATTAAGACTGCCGTGGGAATGGCCATGGCGGTGGCGGCGGCATTGGATGCATTGGAAATCCAAGGAATCATTGGCTGTATCGCCGGTGATGATACCATTATGTGTGCTGTAAAGACAGAAAAAATGGTTCAAAATGTCATTGAAAATCTGCAAAACTTGATTCTTCAGATAAAATGATGTATGATAGAATACAAAGGTAACAAAATGTAAGGAGGCTAACCATGTCAGGACATTCAAAATTTGCTAATATTAAGCATAAAAAAGAGAAAAATGATGCAAAGAAAGGAAAAATCTTTACCGTAATCGGACGTGAAATCGCCGTTGCTGTCAAAGAGGGAGGACCGGATCCAAACAACAACAGTAAACTGCGTGATGTCATTGCCAAAGCAAAGGCCAATAATATGCCCAATGATACCATTGACCGTGGAATTAAAAAGGCAGCAGGAAACGTGGATGCGGTAAATTATGTAAATATTACATACGAAGGATACGGACCAAGCGGTACAGCCATTATCGTAGAGGCACTTACGGACAACAAAAACCGTACGGCATCCAATGTTCGAAATGCATTTACCAAAGGAAATGGAAATGTTGGAACTACCGGATGTGTATCTTATATGTTTGATACCAAAGGTCAGATTATCGTAGATAAGGAAGAATATGAGACGGACCCGGATGAGTTTATGATGCTTGCATTGGATGCGGGAGCAGAGGATTTCAATGAAGAAGAAGACAGTTATGAAATTCTGACCAATCCGGATGACTTTAGTCAGGTTCGTGAAGCACTGGAAAAAGAAGGTGTTCCAATGGCTCAGGCAGAAGTGACGATGATTCCTCAAAATTATGTAGAACTTACCAGTGAGGAAGATGTGAAAATGTTCAATCGTATCATGGATCTTTTAGATGAAGATGACGATGTTCAGGCGGTATATCACAATGTAGATGAATAAGAAAAACAGCCTTGTTTTGAAAAAACTCAGAAAGGAGAGACACGATGCCCACATGGAATTCCCGAGGCTTGCGAGGGTCATTCTTGGAAGAACTTGTAAACATGACCAATGAAAAATACCAGGCTCAGAATCTGGCACTGGTACAAAAAATACCGACGCCCATCAAGCCAATTACTATTGATCAGGCGACGAGACATATTACCCTTGCTTATTTTGAACAAAAAAGTACCGTGGATTATATTGGTGTTGTGCAGGGGGTGCCTGTCTGTTTTGATGCCAAGGAATGTGTGGAAGATCGGTTCCCTCTCAGTAACGTCCACGAACACCAGATGAAATTTATGGAGCAATTTGAAAAGCAGGAAGGTGTGGCATTTTTACTTTTATATTTTAAAAAGCAAGATAAATATATGTATCTTCGATTTCAAAAATTAAAAGATTTTTGGCAGCGAATGCAAGCCGGCGGAAGAAAAAGTTTTACTTTGGATGAACTGGAGCCGGAATATGAAATATCTACCTATTCAGGAACGTTTCTTCATTATCTGGAACCGTTGCAAATGGATTTGGAACGACGTTGAAAGATGGAAGAAACTTCCAGAATGAAAAATACCTTCGTGGGTACAATAGTATCAGATAACCGAATGGCTTTCATGAAAATGTTTCAGATAACGGAATGTTTTCAGGGATAAGGCATTCCGTTATCACTCAAGATAAGATAAAAAGAAAAAACACGGAGGTGAAATACGATGAGTAAAACAGGAAGAATGGAAGTACCACAGGCAAAAGATGCTATGGACAGATTCAAGATGGAGGTTGCATCTGAACTTGGTGTTAATTTGAAAGATGGTTACAATGGTGACTTGACATCCAAAGAAGCAGGAAGCATCGGTGGCGAAATGGTACGTCAGATGATCAAAAAGCAGGAGGAGTCTATGCGTTAGGCATAGCCCCGCAGTTGATCGTAAAAAAGGTAGCCCTTCAGAGAGTCTCTGGGGGGCTATTTTTTTAGAGAGTCTCTGGGCTATTTTTTTGTAGACATAAGGCAAAAAAAAAGATATAATATAATAATAAAATATAATACATAAAGGGGTAACCCTGATGAAATGGAGGAAATAAAATGGGATTAATCAAAGCAATTGGAGGAGCGATTCGCGGAACTATGGCTGATCAATGGAAAGAATATTTTTATTGTGACGCTTTGGATGCCGATGTTCTTGTGACGAAGGGACAAATGAGAAAAACAGGAAAATTCGGCTCGACAAATAAAGGAAATGATAACATTATTTCCAACGGATCCGTAATCGCTGTCAATGAAGGACAGTGTATGATTATTGTGGACCAGGGAAAAGTAGTTGAGTTTTGTGCAGAAGCCGGAGAATTTATGTATGACACTTCCACGGAACCAAGTTTGTTTTGTGGTGACCTTGGCGACGCCATCAAGCAGACATTTTCAACCATAGGAAAACGTTTTACATTTGCCGGAGATACAGCGAAAGATCAACGGGTATATTTCTTCAATACAAAAGAAATCATGGGAAATAAATATGGGACGGCAAATCCGATTCCATTCCGTGTTGTGGATCAAAACATTGGTTTAGATGTGGATATTTCCGTGCGCTGCAATGGAGAATACTCGTATAAAATATTTGACCCCATCTTGTTTTATACCAATGTATGTGGCAATGTGACAGATGAGTATACCAGGGATGAAATTGATTCTCAATTAAAGACGGAACTGATGACCGCACTTCAACCGGCTTTTGCCAGAATTTCAGAATTGGGAATTCGTTACAGTGCGGTTCCGGCACATACCAAAGAGGTGGCGGATGCACTGAATCAGGAATTATCCGAGCAGTGGGGAAAACTTCGTGGTCTTGAAATTGTGGCATTTGGTGTCAATACCATCAAAGCATCGGAAGAAGACGAAGCGATGATTAAAGAATTACAAAAGACAGCTGTACTCAGGAATCCGAATATGGCAGCAGCAACGTTGGCGGGAGCTCAGGCAGAGGCAATGAAAGCAGCCGCTTCCAATACATCAACCGGTCCAATGATGGCATTTGCCGGTATGAACATGGCGACCCAGGCCGGTGGAATGGATGCCAATTCTCTATATGCCATGGGGGCAGCACAGCAGGCAGCGGCACAGGCACAGCCTCAACAGGCGGCACAGCAGACAGCGGCACAGCCTCAGCAGACAGCACAGTCCCAGGAAGGTTGGACCTGTTCCTGTGGAAAAACCGGAAACACCGGAAAATTCTGTGCGGAATGTGGAGCAGCAAAACCGGAAGAACAGCAGGGATGGACTTGCTCTTGCGGAACGGTAAATCAAGGAAAATTCTGTATGAACTGTGGAAGTAAGAAGCCGGCGGGAGCTCCTTTGTATCGTTGCGATAAATGTGGCTGGCAACCGGAGGACCCCCATCATCCACCGAAGTTCTGTCCGGAGTGTGGGGATATATTTGATGATAATGATATTCAATAAGAATGGAGGAAAGAGATGAACCAGCAGGAAGAAAATTTTGAAGATATCAAATTTGCGGAAACCAAAAAAGAAACGGATAAGAAATGTCCACAGTGTGGAGGAATCATGGACTATGATCCCAAAACAGGAAATATGAAATGTGGATTTTGCGATTATGTGGAAGAAATTGCTGTCACCGAGGAAGAACCTCAAAAGGCGGAAGAACTGGATTTTGATGCGGTAGAATTAACAGCCAACAAAAACTGGGGAGCGGAAAAGAAAACGGTAATCTGTGAGGCATGTGGTGCAGAATCGATTTATGATGCCCTTCAGACATCGGCAGTTTGCCCATTTTGTGGATCCAATCAAGTGATGGAGGCCAATGAACAGGATACCATTGCTCCCGGTGGTGTGGTTCCTTTTCAAATCGATGACAAAGATGCTTCGCGCCTCTTCAAAGAATGGATAAAGAAGAAATGGTTTTGTCCTCGCCTGGCCAAAGACAGTGCAAAGCCGAAACGTTTCCAGGGAATTTACCTGCCTTATTGGACCTTTGATACAGATACTTTTTCTACATATACCGGGCAATATGGAATTGATAGAGAAGTGCAGGATGATAAAGAACACAGTCACACTGAGACCGATTGGTATTCTACTTCAGGTACCTATTCCGAGTTTATCGATGATGAATTAGTGCTTGCATCAGATTGCCACGATTCCAATATGCTTCGCAAACTGGAACCCTTTGATACGGAAAATAACAAAGCTTACAAACCGGAATATGTGGCTGGATTTGTGGCAGAACGTTATGCGATAGGTGTGAAAGATGCGTGGCAAAAGGCAAAACAGGCAATATCCACCAAACTGAAGCGAAATGTTGAAGACAAAATTGAAAGGGAGCACAATGCGGATCAAACCAGACGCGTGAACTTAAACACTTCGTTCAACAATATTACATACAAATATCTGCTTTTACCAATCTGGGTATCAAATTTTAAATACAAAGATAAAGTATACCAATTTATGGTAAATGGTCAGACCGGGAAGGTGGCCGGAAAGACGCCGCTTTCTATTCCTAAGATTGTTATTACCATAGCAGTGACACTTTTGGTTATCGGAATTATCTATTACATCTGGAGCTAGTATATCAACAGATAAAAAACACGCCCACCGGGTTTGCCGGTGGGCGTATTAAATCTTTATTTTAACTCTCCATCAAATATTTTTCATTAATTGCCAAGACTTTCATCATTGCTTCCCGTCCGGGAGCACCGATGGTATTTCGCTTTTCTACACAAGTTTTCATGGAAATGGCATCATAAATATCTTCTTCGAATACAGGAGATATTTTCTTGTAGTCTTCCAGGGAAAGTTCATCCAGCGAAATATTTTTTTCAATGCAAAGAAGCACTAATTGGCCAATGATGCCATGTGCATCCCGGAAAGGAACCCCATGGTTGACAAGGTAATCCGCCGCATCTGTTGCATTGGTAAAGCCATTCTTTGCACTGGTTTCCATATTCTCTTTTTTGAATTTCATCGTATCAATCATACCGTTAAAGAGTGAGATACAGCCCTTTACGGTGTCAATGGCATCAAAGGTAAACTCTTTATCCTCCTGCATATCCTTGTTGTAAGCAAGCGGAATACCTTTCATCGTCGTGAGCATACTGATCAGAGCACCGTAGACACGTCCTGTCTTTCCACGGATTAATTCTGCGATGTCCGGATTCTTTTTCTGTGGCATGATACTGCTTCCTGTGGAATACGAATAATCGATGTCTACAAACTGATATTCGTTGGAATTCCAGACAATGATTTCTTCACAAAAACGACTCAGATGCATCATAATTGTAGAAAGGGCACTGAGAAGCTCAATTAGGTAATCGCGGTCAGAAACAGAATCCATGCTGTTTAATGTAGGTCCGTCAAAATTGAGCAGGGAAGCGGTGTAGTCACGGTCAAGTGGATAGGTTGTCCCGGCAAGGGCACCTGCTCCGAGCGGGCAGTAATTCATACGGTCATAGATATCGCGCAGACGGCTGCGATCGCGACGGAACATTTCAAAATAAGCACCAAAATGATGAGCCAGAGTGACCGGCTGTGCCTTTTGCAGATGTGTAAAGCCCGGCATAAAAGTATCTACATTTTCTTTCATAATGCGGTGAATCGTCACGAGAAGTTCTTTCAAAAGATCATTGAGTTCGACAATCTCATCGCGTGTATATAATTTCATATCGAGTGCTACCTGATCATTGCGGCTGCGTCCGGTGTGAAGTTTTTTGCCGGGATCGCCGACACGTTCAATCAGATGTGCTTCGACAAAACTGTGAATGTCCTCATGTTCTGCGGTAAATTCCAATTTACCGGATTCGATATCCTCTAAAATGCTTTTCAATCCACCGATAATCGTCTCTTTTTCGTCTGTAGTAAGAATTTTCTGTTTTTCCAACATCGTTACATGGGCGATGCTTCCGAGGATATCTTGTTTATAAAATTTTTGGTCAAAAGAAAGCGAGGCATTGAAGTTATGTACCAGCTGATTCGTTTCCTTTGTAAAACGTCCTCCCCAAAGTTTCATGGTTTCACCATCCTTTTTAACAATAGTAATATCATGATAGCATTTTATAACAAGGAAATCAACCATTTTCAATTGTACAATGTATAAAAATTTGATATACTATACATACAAATGATATGTTGAAGGAGAACGACGATGGAAGGGCAGTTTGGTGACAGAAAAGAAATAACATGGGAAGAGTGGGAAAAAATGGAAAAAAGCAGCAGCGTTTTGGTGGATTTAAGAGAAGAAGTTGTTTACCACCATGGAACAATCCCCGGGGCGGTCTGTATTCCTATTCGATGCTTTGAAGAAGAAAAACAATCTTTGCCGGAAGATAAATGCATCGTGGTATTTTGCCAGCGTGGAGAAAAAAGTCTGCAAGTGGTAGAAAATCTGAGAAATGAAGGCCGGCAGGCATATCACCTCGAAGGCGGCTTTCTGCGATGGTTGATCGATCATGCGAAAGAGGTAAATATGGAACGATATTCCCGTCATGTGCTTTTGGATGAAGTCGGGCAGGAAGGTCAGGAAAAACTTCTGGCATCGAAAGTGCTTGTCGTCGGAGCAGGTGGACTGGGAGCACCCGTTGCACTGTATCTGGCAGCAGCCGGTGTGGGAACAATCGGGATTGTGGATGCGGATGTCGTGGAACTGTCAAATCTTCAGCGGCAGATTATTCATAATACGAGTCGGCTCGGGCAGAAAAAGGTGGATTCGGCCAAAGAAACAATTGAACTGCTCAATCCGGATGTGACGGTAAAAACCTATGCGATGCGACTTACACCGGAAAATATCGGGGAGTTAATTGAAGAGTATGATTTTATCGTAGACGGAGTGGATAATTTTGAAACCAAATTTTTGATTAATGATGCGTGTGTTCTTGCAGAAAAGCCATTTTGCCACGGTGGAATTCTGCGGTTTCAGGGGCAGGTTATGACCTATGTGCCGGGACAAGGACCGTGCTACCGTTGTATTTTTGAAGAAATTCCGGAGCGGGGAAGTGTGCCAAATTGCAGTGAAGCGGGTGTGATTGGCGTGATGGCAGGAATCATCGGCTGTGTTCAGGGACTCGAAACGATAAAATATCTTCTTGGCATCGGCAGACTTTTGACCGGCCGCATGATTGTTTTTGATGGTTTGAATCTGACTTTCAGAGAGGTGAAATTTGGGAAATCCACACCTACTTGTAATGTCTGTGGAGAACATCCGGAGATTAAAGATGTGAAAGCGGAAGCTTGGCGGTATGTAAGCCATGAAAGTTGTCCATTTCATTGACTTTTTTATCATTTATAGGTATAATAACAGAGAATGCTAAAGGGGGAGAGAAAATGACAAAAGAACGATTGGTTGATCTTGCAGAGGCGAGTTTTCGCCAGGGGCATTACACATTTACACATTTTTTGTCATTGGCAGAGCAGGATGAATTCTATCAGATTGAATCGGAATTGCAATATGCCGGTGTCACGGTATTTGGTGGCAGTGAGGGAACAGAGCGTCAGATGATTCGTTTTGGAAATCCGGAGGAATTTGGCTACGAAGAACAATTTCCCATTTGTTGTATTCACTGTCGGCCTATGGCAGCCAGGTTTGCTGAAAAATTGAGCCATCGGGATGTGCTGGGGGCCCTTATGAATCTGGGGATTGAAAGAGAGGTCATCGGTGATATCCGGGTATTGGAAAAAGAGAGTTATTTCTTTTGTCTTGAGTCCATGAGACAATACATTTGTGATAATCTTACAAAAGTCCGTCATACTGGTGTTTTGTGTGAAAAAATAGAAGAACTTCCACCGGCAGTGAAACCGAATTTGAAGCGGGAAGAACTGGTACTTACTTCGCCGCGATGTGATGCTGTTGTGGCAAAAGTCTTTTCTTTGTCAAGAAGTAAAGTGATTCCCCTATTTCGTGAAAAAAAAGTTTTTGTGGATGGCCGGATTTATGAAAACAATAGTGGATTGTTAGATCCGGATACGGTAATCAGTGTCAGAGGATATGGAAAAATCATATATCGCGGGATATTGAGAGAAACCAAAAAAGGACGATATACAGTGGCCATCGATCGATATATATGAGATATCTATGAGAGGAAGGAAAAGGATGAGAGGAAAGAGAGATGCCAGAGATAAAAGACACTTTTTGGTAATGAGCGCTTTGGCAATTTTGGTTATTATTCTGGGGCTTGGATTTGAACAAAAGGAAGAAGAAACCATTGAAACAAACGGAACCCGCACAGTGACGGTAAGAGACGGGGCAGTGACAGATGCCGCTGTTTTGACCGCTCCGTCAGTGCAATCCGCCTCCCTCGCGGAGGCATTACCCTCGCCGGAAGACGGTATTTATTCTTTTCTACAGGGACCAAAATCCTGGAAAGAGAAAAGAGAGTGGTCCGGCAAATGGGGAAAAACTTTTTATGATGGGAAATCCTTTGGAGCATTTGGATGTGGATTTTGCTGTATGGCCAATATATACAGTTCTCTGACAGCATATCAATGTCTTCCCACAGATATTTATAAATATGCAAAAAAAGTAACCTACTATCCGGGGGGAGGCGCGATTTCCTGGGAGCAAATGAAGGCAACCCTGAGTAAACTTGGCTTTTCTACCAATTTGCATCGAAAGCCTTCTTCTTATGAAAAATTCTGTCACCAGATTGCGCAAGCAGATGCCACGTTGGTTTTAGTCAGCAGTTCCAATGACGATTCCTACTGGAAAAACACACCGGGGCATTATGTCACACTTTTTTTGTATGACAGCAAAGATGAGACTGTTTTTTTGGCAGATTCCGGAGACCCGGATCATAATCGGCAACGCGTCAGTTGTAAGACGATTTATCGTGCCTTGAAGATAAGTAGCGATTATCATTATTTGACAGTGGAAGATTATGACAAAGAGAAGGATCAATGGAGGCATAAGAGTGCAAATGGAGACTGGGTGCGTCCGGATGCGGTAAAAGAATGAGAAAGCGAGAGTATGGCATGCAGATACCAAATCAGGTACAGTGGATCTTGGATAAATTAGAGGAAAATGGAAAAGAGGGATATGCTGTTGGTGGATGTGTCCGGGATAGTATTTTGGGACGTGTTCCGGGAGACTGGGATATTACAACCTCTGCCACACCGGAACAGGTAAAACAGATTTTTCGAAAAACCATCGATACCGGAATTGCCCATGGCACGGTTACGGTGCTGGTGGATGGCATTGGATATGAAATTACCACATATCGTGTAGATGGAGAATATGAAGATCATCGCCATCCCACAAAAGTTGAATATACAGCAAATCTTCAGGAAGATTTGAAACGCCGGGATTTTACCATCAATGCCATGGCATACAATCCGAAATGTGGAATGATAGATTTGTTTGATGGCATCGGAGATTTGCAAAGGAAAATGGTTCGATGTGTGGGAAATGCGAAACAGCGCTTTTCCGAAGATGCATTGCGAATGCTTCGTGGGATACGATTTGCGGGTCAGCTTGGATTTTCTTTGGAAGAGGAGACCCTTGGGGCAATTTATGAATTGGCACCCACCATCCAAAAGGTGAGTAAAGAGAGAATCCGAGTGGAAGTTACAAAGTTGCTTTTATCAAGAGAACCGGAAAAACTTTTGATTGCAGAAAAAACGGGATTATGTCAGTATTTTCTGCCGGAATTAAGTGAGATGCTTCAGACTACACAGGAAAATCCCCATCACTGCTTTAATGTGGGAGAGCATGCCATTCAAACAATCCGGCAGGTACAGCAATTGTATCAGGACATGGAAAAAGGAGAAGAGCGAGCCGGTATTTTTTCCCCTTTTGAGAAAGGATTTTCCCATGAAAAATGCAAAACCATTTTGGTATATGCCGCCTTACTTCATGATGTCGGAAAACCGGGTATCAAACAGATGGATGAAAACGGTGTAGCCCACTTTTATGGACACGATGTCAAGGGAAGTGAAATGGCAAAAGAAATCCTGCGAAGACTTCGGTTTGACAATGATACCATTCACATGGTATCCCGACTCATCTATTTTCATGAGAGAAGATATCATGGCAGTCGTCGTGAGATGCGAAGATTGGTAAATAAAGCCGGAAAAGAATTGATGCCATATTTGTTTCTTTTACAGCAGGCAGATATTTTGGCTCAAAGCCAATACCAACGGCAGGAAAAATGGGAAAGACTTTGTAAGGCAAAAGAAAATTATGCCCAGATTTGCAGAATGGGGGAAGCCGTAAATCTTAAAGAACTGGCAGTGTCCGGTAAAGATTTGATAGAAATAGGGATGAAAGCAGGTCCCGGTCTCGGAAAAGTATTAGAGAAACTGATGCAGATTGTATTGAAACAGCCGGAAAAAAATGATAAAGAGGAGCTGTTGACATTGGCAAAGGATTGGATAAAGATAGAGAAGGGAAGGTGAAAAGTATGTTTCATAATAAAAGGAAAACGATCGGGCTATTTAATTGTAATTCCGATGGAGAATATCAGCGGGAAATAAGTGTCGGGGCAGCAGAACAGGCAGCAGAATTGGGATATAATCTTGCCATATTTACCTGCTATGGAAATTATGAACAGAATCTGTTGTATACACAGGGGGAAAGAGATATCTATGATTTACCGGATTATAGCGAATTTACCGGAATTATCGTGGCGACAGATACGTTTGAGAATAAGGATGGCTTGGAGAAAGTATTGAATAATATTCAAGCGTCCGCTCATTGTCCCGTGGTAAGTTTGCGACAGAAAAGAGAGGGAATGAGTAACATTCTGGTGGATAATATCTCGTCCATGGGTGGGATGATTCGTCATGTGATTGAATGTCATAAGGCAAAAGATATTGCTTTTATGACAGGACGTCGTGAAAACGCAGATGCCATTGCCCGCCTTGAAAGCTTTTATCAGGTTATGGAAGAGTATGGGTTGCCGGTTTCGGAACACCGGGTTTACTGGGGAGATTTTTGGAGAAATGAAGGGAAAAATGCTTGCGACTGGTTTTTGGAAGAAGGCAAATGTCCGGATGCCATCATATGTGCCAATGATGACATGGCTATGGCAGTGATTGATGAGCTGTACAAACGGAATTTGAGAGTACCTCAGGATGTCATTGTGACGGGGTATGATGGCAGCGTGTCCGGTATGATTTATAGTCCATCAGTTACGACGGTCAGTGTGAATTTTGAAGATATGGCCAAAAAAGCGGTCAACTTAATTGATAAGCATCAAAATGATGAGGAAACCGAGGATGTTTATGTGACAGTAGAATTAAAGCCACGGGAATCCTGTGGATGCCAGGAGGAGAACTATACTTCCATTGTATATTATCGTTGCTTAAATCATGTTCAGATTGTGGAGCAGGATAATTTGCAGAAGCAATTTTGTTTTATGAATATACAGTTTGGAGGAGTGGAAAAATTCGAAAATATGCATCCGATTATACAACAGTATATTTACAACATAGAAGGGTTAAAAAATTATACTATTTGTCTTCGGGAAGATATTTTGATGGACGAAAAAGAAATGCATGGCTATACCGATACGATGGAAGCCAGAGTGGTATTTCACAACCGTGAAAATCAGGGAAATGTGAGATATGAATTTGACCGTCATGAACTGATTCCGAAAGAATTGGCAAGTGATGAACCACAATGTTATTTATTTAGTCCATTACACTTTCAAGATGAATGTTACGGGTATGAGGCTTATGCCTATGAAAATCCAAAGGATGCTGGTAAATTGTTTATACGATGGAGTATGGCAATTGAGGATGTCATTATGAACATTTTGGTAAAAAGCAAAATGAAGCGGGCCATTGATGAATTGGAAGTGATGTACATACAAGATGTAATGACAGGATTATTCAATCGTCGCGGTTTTGAGAAATATGCCAGAGTGCAATTTATGAATGCCAGAGCCCGAGATAATATGGTGTGTGTCATAGGTATCGATATGGACGGATTGAAGCCAATCAATGATATTTATGGCCATCACGAGGGGGATTCGGCACTTCGTGCTGTTGGCTATGCCATTCAGGAAGCAGCGGTGAGTGGTCAGATTGGTGCCCGTATTGGAGGAGACGAGTTTGAGGTCTTGTTCCCTTGCCTGGATGAGGAAGATGTGAAAAACTGGATTCGTGTCTTTGAACGAAGCTTAGATAATTATAATAAAAAATCCAGAAAACCCTATGATGTATATGCAAGTCTGGGATATAAAATGGGAATTCCGGGAGCCGGAGATACTCTCGAAAGTTTCATGAGAGAAAGTGATGATATCATGTATCAAAACAAAGTGACCAATAAAATGAAACGAAATCAGACATTACGTTAATCCAAATGGAGGAAGAAATAAATGGATATCAACAAGAAAATAGCAGAAGAATTAGAAATTAAGGTATGGCAGGTAGAGGCCGTCGTTAAGCTGATTGACGAAGGAAATACGATTCCTTTTATTGCACGTTATCGAAAAGAACAGCACGGTGCATTGAATGATGAGCAACTTCGTAATCTTCACGAACGACTGATGTATCTTCGTAACTTGGAGGAGAAAAAAGAACAGGTTATTGCCAGCATTGAAGAGCAGGGAAAATTGACAGAAGAATTGAAAAAACAGATTTTGGAAGCCCAGACCCAGGTTGCAGTGGAAGATTTGTATCGTCCATACCGACCAAAACGTCGTACCCGTGCGACGATAGCGAAGGAAAAAGGACTGGAGGGACTGGCCAATATCATTTTGCTCCAGATGACAGAGCAGCCTTTGGAGAAAGAAGCAGAGGCTTTTCTATCTGAAGAAAAAGAGGTAAATACTACCGCAGAAGCTATTCAGGGAGCCATGGACATTATTGCGGAATCTGTTGCTGACGAAGCGGATTATCGTATGTATATCCGAAAACTTACTATGGATGAAGGAGTGATTGTTTCTTCGGCAAAGGATGAAAAAGAGAAGTCGGTTTATGAAAATTATTATGAGTTCAGTGAAGCAGTAAAAAAGATTGCCGGATATCGTATTCTTGCTATCAATCGTGGGGAAAAGGAAAAATTTCTCACGGTAAAAATAGAAGCTCCGGAAGAACGAATTCTTCGCTATTTGGAAAAGAAAGTGATTACAAAGGAAAATCCATTTACGGCAGATTGTCTCAAAGAAGTATTGGCAGACAGCTATAAGCGCCTGATTGCTCCGTCCATCGAGAGAGAAATACGCAATGAATTGACGGAAAAAGCAGAAGACGGTGCCATAAAAGTTTTTGGAAAAAATCTGACCCAGCTTTTGATGCAGCCACCGATTGCAGGCAAGGTAGTTCTTGGCTGGGATCCGGCATTTCGTACCGGCTGTAAATTAGCAGTGGTGGATGAAACGGGAAAAGTGCTGGATACCATTGTAATTTACCCTACCGAGCCACAAAATAAAGTGGAAGAGGCAAAAAGAATTGTAAAAGGGTTAATTGACAAATATAATATCTCTCTGATTTCCGTGGGAAATGGTACTGCATCCCGGGAGTCTGAGATGGTCATTGTAGATATGATAAAAGAAATCAATAAACCGGTTCAATATGTCATTGTAAATGAAGCGGGGGCATCCGTATATTCGGCAAGCAAACTGGCTACGGAAGAGTTTCCGAATTTTGATGTGGGACAGCGAAGTGCTGTTTCCATCGCCCGTCGTCTGCAGGATCCTCTGGCAGAATTAGTAAAGATTGATCCTAAATCCATCGGTGTGGGACAGTATCAGCATGATATGAACCAGAAAAAACTGAGTGAAGCTCTTACGGCAGTAGTGGAAGATTGTGTGAATAATGTAGGAGTGGACCTGAATACAGCTTCGGCTTCTCTCCTTGAGTATATTTCCGGTATTTCCAAACCAATTGCGAAAAATATCGTGGCATATCGGGAAGAAAACGGCAAATTTACCAGCAGGAAACAGCTTCTTAAGGTGGCAAAACTGGGACCCAAGGCCTTTGAACAGTGTGCCGGATTTATGCGTATCAGTGATGGAAAGAATCCGCTGGATGCTACAAGTGTGCATCCGGAATCCTACGGAGCAGCGGAAGAACTTCTTTCCCTTCTCGGTTTCGGACCGAAAGATGTGAAAGGCGGTGTGGTAGGATTATCCCTTTTGGCAAAAGACCGCACATCCTTGGCGGAAAAACTTAATATCGGCGAGATGACCTTAAATGACATTATTAAGGAATTGGAAAAGCCGGGGCGTGACCCCCGTGATGAAATGCCAAAACCGGTTCTTCGTACCGATGTATTGGAAATGAAGGATTTAAAAGAGGGCATGATTTTAAAAGGAACGGTTCGTAACGTTATTGATTTTGGTGCTTTTGTGGACATTGGTGTGCATCAAGACGGATTGGTACATATCTCCAAACTAACGGACAAAAAATTTATCAAACATCCACTGGAAGTAGTTAGCGTGGGAGATGTTGTAGAAGTAAAAGTATTATCTGTGGATTTACAAAAGAAACGAATTCAGCTTTCCATGATATTATAGTGAGTGATAGATGGATTTGTGATATGGGAAAGAAATGAGGGTTAAAAATGAGAAGGAAACTTATCAGTATTGCGTTGGCTTGTGCCTTGGTTCTTGGAGGCTGTGGCAATTCAGAAACGGAAAAAAAGGAGCAGACAGATGTGTCAAAGGTGAAAGAAGAGGTTCGCTATGAGAGCAATGAGATGTCACTACCGGACCTGCTTCAAACGGAAAATGCCTCCAACATGGACTATCTTGGCAATTCCTTTGACGGATTTGTGGCAGATTTACAGGGAAAACCAGCTGTATATTCCAGCGATATTACATTGGAAGATGAAGAATACAATGCCGCCATCAACAGGTGGACGCTGGACGAGAAAGGCAATTGGGAAACCGATCAGCTTTGTGACGTTTCGCTCAGTGAGTTTTTGAACAATCGATACGAGCAAAAAGAATGGATGCGTTGCAAGATACAGAATTTCCGACGGGGAGATAATGGCAACCTATATGCCATATTTGTTTATTATGAAAAGGCAGATATCGAAGTAAATGGGGAAGTCACGGATGGGGTTGCCGAAAAATATTCCATTTTGGAAATGGATGAAGAGAATGACTCGGTTTATGAAATCCCATTGGAAGTAGCACCACAGGTAAGAGAAGATTTCGGACGTCGGGACTCGGTGGAAGTGGACTGGATAACAGATTATCATATTTATGAAGATGGAAATATCCTGCTTATCTGCGGAGAAAGCGGTGGCGGTTATGGATATTATATCGACGGAGAGACAGGAAAGATTCTCAATGATCTGGGAAGTGTCATTTCTTCTAAAACCCGTTTTGCCTATGGAGAAAGTGAAATGATGTACTACTCAAAAGCTTTGAAAAGTTTTGAGGTTCTCAGTATCCCGGATTTGGAAGAACAGAATAAATTTGGTGAAAATCTCGGGGAAGATGTCCTTGGAAAAGATTGGTATTTCTATATGGACCCAGATACCTGGCAGCTTTATATGTTCAATGGTGAGTCGGTTTACCGTGTACCTAATTATCAAAGTGGACAGGAAATTGATTCGATTACCAGTGCAACCACATTTGACAATCTGGCGGAAGGCCGTGCCACGGTTATGGATTTCTTCGTAGGAGAGAATGAGGATATTTATATTTGCCTTGTAGAAGCTACGGAAGAATATGGTATGGAAAGTTCCACGTATCGCATGGTTCATTATACGAAAGTATCTTAGAAGGGGAGAGAGTCTCAAACGAAAAAAGTATGATAAAGAGGATGGTGATAATAATTTGGATAGGTCATCAGGTCAGATAATTATGTCATTATGCGAAAAAGAGGGTATAACAAGAAATGAGCTCGCTAGGCGATTAGGGATTTCGCCCTCTCAGATTAGCCGCATAGTGAATGAAGAAACTAAGACAATAAGCAGTGATATACTTTAGTTACACTCAACTGGAGTGGTAATGACAAAATGAACGAACTGGAGAAGTTGGATATCTATGTGATTGAAGATCCGGATTCGGATGCCAGTGGGGGAATCCCGGTTGCATCCTTTGATAAGAGTGACATTGCAAAGAAAACGGCAACCATTACCCTTCCGGATACACTTCAGTCTGGTAAATATTATATTAGAGCGGTGTATAGCAAGGAAGATGTTACAGCAGGAATTGTTCATACAACCACATCATTTGATTACTCCAATAGTACACAGCCTGCTAAGGTATCGGGCATCGCTGTTTCGAATGTTGGTGATTTACAGTTAAAAGCACAGATTGATGCTTCTGCTGATGACAAATGTGAGGGTGCACTGTTTACACTTTATGAAGTAAATGAAAAGGGTGAAAAAACGGAGCTTCCGAATTATAGTGTTACAGCAACGAGAAGTGAAGATAATGAAATCTATGCAGTTCTTGGAGGAAGCAGTGAGAGCAGTGCTACGGATGAGAAAGGAAAAACTACCACAAGTACGGAAGGACTTAAGGCAAATGGAAGATATGTTGTTTCGGCAAAACCATTTAACATGCTTAAGGATTCTGAAAATAATGTGAAAGGACTTACATATGGCGAAGAGTCTTTCTCCGATGAAATTACATTGAATGAGCCAAACAAAGCTACAATTACACTTTCTGCCGATAAGAGAAAGTATCAGATAGGAAGGGAAGAATATGCGAAGGATGAAAATGATAAAGTAGTGCAAAAGACAGTAATGTATGATACATATGATTCCTCTGCGATTAACTTTACTGCTTCAGCTGATATGAAAGTATCGGGAACATGGATGCTTGATAGTGATGAGAAAATGGCAGGATCATTTACTGATACGACTTCAATACCTATCGCATTCAGTAATCTTCCGGATGGTGACCATACACTTACCATTGAAGGAAAGAATGAAAATGGTGATGGATTTATGGAATCCTTTGTATTTAATATAGATACTGCAGCACCGTCACTACTTCTCTCATCGCCGGTGAATGGTTCAGGTTTTGAAGAAAATGGTAAATTGACGATAAGCGGTATTACAGAAAATGATGCGTACATCTCAGTGAATGTAGATGGAAATCCGGTGATTCGAAGTAAAACCTTAAAAGAGCTTAACGCAGTAATGGGTGAAGAAGGAAATTTCACATTTGATGTTAATATCGGAAAAGGATATTATAAGAAAAATGTGGAAGTGATTGTGAGCGACGAGATTGGCAATACAGAAAAAATCCAGTGTGATGTATACAATAATGGACTAGGAAATGTAAAAAAACTTGATGTAGCATTGAGTGCAGACACGACTGGTAATACGGAAAAAGAGTGGGTATCTTACTCCGGTAAAAATTTGTTCCTAAACAAAAATGCCGACACATCCGTCGCACTTCAGCTTAGTGCCATAACGAATGATGACAATGTTATTGTATTAAATGATATGGATAATGTCAGCTGGAATGTAGATTCCGTTCTCGGAAGTGCGGATATAAATAATAACAAGCTTACTGTTAAAAAAGACAGTCACGGTTTTGTCGAAGGAAAGCTTATGTTAGTTGACGGAGCGGCATTGTCTGAATCCTTTACATTTGGCGCAGAGGCTCAGGGCGAGAAGGAGGAAAATGGTCTCAAGGTTCTGTATGATGCCAATGGCGGCCAAGGAGCGATGACAGACCCTAACAGTCCTTATAGTAAAAATGATTCTGTTTTAGTTGCAGAATGTGGATTTACTAACACAGGTAAAAAGTTTGTGGAATGGAATACGATGGCAGATGGTTCTGGAGTAACTTATATTCCTGGTGACAGATTCTACATTAAAGATAATGTTACACTGTATGCAATATGGGGAGATGAGCCACAGAAGCCGGAAGCAACAGCTACAAAAGCTCCTGATGTAACACCTGCGACGAGTACGCCGACGGCAGTTCCCGAGGATAAGGGAGACAACTCATCTGCTCAGGTTGGAAGTACTTATGCGATAAAAAAAGCTAAATATAAGGTGACATCTTCTAATAAGGTGACATACATGGGAACCACGGATAAAAAGTCGAAGAAGGTTACGATACCTGCCACTGTAGTGATTAAAGGTAAGACCTATAAGGTGACAGCAGTCGGTGGTAATGTATGCAAATCCAATAAGAAGGTGACGCAGGTAATTATCGGAAAGAATGTTACGGTTATTGCTCCAAAAGCGTTCTATAAAATAAAAACACTTAAAAGTATTAAGTTCAAGTCAGTTAAGATTACGAAAATTGGCAAGAATGCATTTAAGGGCATTAACAAAAAAGCAGTATTCAGAGTTCCGAAGAAGGCGAAAAAGAAATATAAGAGCAAGCTTAACAAAAAATCAGGATTTGTTAAGAAGACAATGAAGATTAAATAAGTCATAAGCTTGATACGATTTGCAAAGGAAGAAACCAGCCACAGATGCCGATATAGAGATAAGCGATCACTATCGAAGCCAAGAAATGAGTTCATTGTGGCGCTTATCTTGGGAATATTACGTGGTAAAACATAAGAATCTAATAAAAA
>JALEKC010000113.1 GCA_022769325.1 Eubacterium sp.
CTATTCTGAGACATTTCAAGAGCGGATGTAGCAACACCACCGGCATTGGATGCTTTACCAGGTGCAAATAATACACCATTTGCCTGAAGATATTCAGTAGCTTCGATGGATGTAGGCATGTTAGCACCTTCTGCAACGGCAATGACACCATTTGCAACAAGTGCTTTTGCATCATCAATCAAAAGTTCATTCTGTGTAGCACAAGGAAGAGCGATATCACATTTTACAGTCCATACGCCCTTTCCGTCATGATACTGTGCAGAAGATCTCTTTTCAGCATATTCTGTTAATCTTGCACGATGTACTTCTTTCACTTCTTTCAACAACTCAACATCGATTCCTTCCGGATCGTATACCCAGCCGGTAGAATCGGATACTGTAATAACTTTTGCACCAAGCTGTTGTGCTTTTTGTGCTGCATAAATAGCTACATTTCCAGAACCGCTGATAGCTACGGTCTTTCCAGCAATATCAACACCATTGCATTTCAACATTTCCTGTGTATAATATAATAATCCATATCCGGTTGCTTCTGTACGAGCTAATGAACCACCAAATGTAAGACCTTTTCCAGTCAATACACCTTCATAGCAGTTACGGATTCTCTTATATTGACCATACATAAAGCCAATCTCACGTCCACCAACTCCGATATCACCGGCAGGAACGTCTGTGTCTGCTCCAATATGTCTTTGAAGTTCTGTCATAAAACTCTGGCAGAATGCCATCACTTCTCTATCTGATTTTCCTTTTGGATCAAAGTCTGAACCACCTTTACCACCACCAATTGGAAGGCCGGTCAAAGAATTTTTGAAAATCTGCTCAAAGCCAAGAAATTTAATGATTCCAAGATTTACGGATGGATGGAAACGTAAACCACCTTTGTAAGGTCCGATTGCACTGTTAAATTGCACACGATATCCGGTATTTACCTGAACATTACCATTGTCATCAACCCATGGTACACGGAATTTAATCTGTCTTTCAGGATTTGTCAAACGCTCTAATAAAGCATCTTTACGGAACTTTTCTTCATTTTGCTCAACCACAGGTCTAAGGGATTCCAAAACTTCCTTAGCAGCCTGATGGAATTCTGGCTCTGCAGGATTTTTTTCAATCAACTGCGCCAATACCTCATCTACATATGACATGGGTCATACCTCCTTATAATAATATCAAAAATATTATATAATATTTTTTTGTTATGTACAAGGTTTTTTTACCACGTTGTCTACTTTTTTTTGATTATGTCAGTTGCAAGAAACACATTGGAATAATGAAAATCACCACTTACATTTTCGCCAAACCATTCTGGTGGAGAAAATTGCTCTGCTTCTTCGGTGGTTGGAAATTCCACCTCTGCTAATTGTAAATCTTCATAGGGAGCCTTAAATAAGTCCAATTCGATGGTATAAGGACCATAAGGGATGCAATACCGAGTTTTTCGGACAAGAATACCGTCGGTTTTTTTACATAAATGCTCATAGGCTTCTTTCGTTAGGGGTAATTCAATCTCCTGATTTACACAGGTCTGTATGTGTTCAGATTCTTGTTGTCTTGATTTATAAGTAAAAATATAGGCATCTCCTTTTTTACGGATACGAAGGGTTGGATTCATACACAAATATCCTTGTTCAATATTCGTTTTTGGATATTGTTCTAAATTCGTCGGTAAGGTTTTTATCAGGTATTTTCGCTCGATTTCCATTGAGTTTTACTCCTTATTCTAATTTTCCAAAATTTTCAAATGGCATGACTCGCAGCCAGGCTTTACCAATAATTTGTTCTCTTTTTATGACACCAACAGCCTTATCTCTGCTATCTTTACTTGCATTGCGGTTGTCACCAAGAACAAAATACTCATCTTCACCAAGTTTAATTGTTTTTTCGGCGATTCCTCCATCTTCCATTTTGGTATTTCCATAGGCATCAAATACAGCTCTGTCGTTGATGTATATTTTTCCCTCTGTTATTTGTATTCGTTCCCCGGGAAGTGCAATCACACGCTTAATATAATTTTCAGTATCGCTTTGATGAAATACGATAATGTCATATCGTTCCGGCTCATTTGTAAGATAACTGAATTTTTCTACAATAATGTCATCTCCGTCTTCTAACGTAGATTCCATAGAACTTCCGTCTACCTTTGTATGACTGGCAACAAAGTTTGTAATAATAAGGGCGATTCCAATAGCTACAAGGACACAGATTCCAAAGGAAATGAGAGTTCGTTTCCAAGAAATTTTTTGTTCGTTTTCCGCTTCTTCTGAAATCTGCTCTTCTTTTTCTTCTGTTTTCGGATTTTTTTTCTCTTCTACCTTTTTCTTCTCTTTTGGTTTTACTCCCTCTTTTGCTTTTTTCTTCACTTCCGGATGAATATCAGGCTTCACCTGGTTTTTGGGTGTGGTGGGAATCTCCGGTTCAAGATTATCTTCCATTACAGACTGAACTTCAGAATTAACTTCAAGCGCAGGTTTAACTTCAACCTCAGGCTTGACTTCAAGCTCAGGTTTATCTATAACTTCAGGGGAAGTTATGGTTTCCCTGGAGTGGGAAACATATTCCGGATTGTCAGCTAGTAATTCCTGACAAATACGTAAACTTTCTTCAATTTCATCCATGTCAAATTTGTGATCCATTGTTATCCTCGTTCCTTTTTTCTTTATTTTGTCTCTTGCGGTGGGAGCTCTAATGTGATTCTTCCCAATTTGTTGCTACGGAAATCATCGAGTAAAAGAGCGGCCGCTTTTTCATAATCAATTTCAGTTCCTTTTTTGATACATTTTCTCACTTCCCCGATTGCTTTCAATACAAGGGAAGATTCCTGTGATTCATCGATACCGTAAATGTTCTGTAAGGTACCGGGATAAGCTTCTTTTATAAATTCAATAAAATCCAAAGAAATCTCTATCCGCTGTAAAAGCTCATCCTTTATCGAACCAATAAAGGCAAGTCGAAGTCCCACGGTCTGGTCTTCAAATTTGGGCCACAAAATACCCGGTGTATCTAATAATTCTACTTGTTTATTAATGCGAATCCATTGTTTGCCTTTGGTTACTCCTGGTTTATTTCCTGTCTTGGTGCAGGCTTTTCCGGCAAAACTGTTGATAAAAGTTGACTTGCCAACATTGGGAATTCCCACAATCATTGCACGGATGGGACGATTCAAGATCCCACGCTTACGATCCCGTTCAATTTTTTCTTTACATGCTTTTTGTATCAACTGGTTGACGATTTTTAATTCATTTCTTTTGGTTGAATTTACAGCCTGTACAAAAAATCCCTGTTTTTCATAATAAGCTTTCCAACTGGCGGTCTCATCTGGATCTGCCATATCGCTTTTATTTAAAAGCAAAATACGGGATTTTCCATTTGCCAATGCATCAATATCCGGATTTTTGCTACTTTTAGGTACACGAGCGTCTACCAGCTCCACAATGACATCTATTAATTTAATATCTTCCTGCATGGCACGTTTTGCCTTGGTCATATGACCGGGATACCATTGAAAATGCATA
>JALEKC010000124.1 GCA_022769325.1 Eubacterium sp.
TCAAGAATCTTTTTCGCATCGGGTGGCAGCATACTCGTAACGGTTCCTGCTATCGCTTCCCCATTCGAATAAAGCGCCGCAATATTATCTAATCCCACATACAAGGCATCCTCTAAAGTTGCGTCATTCAGTACTTCCTTCCCTCTGACAAGTGCATCGATAGAAAGCTTTGGAAATCTAGCCTTTAACTGTTCTAAAAACAGTTTATCTAGGACAATCTCCCCACAGTTATCTGTTATTAAAAGAAACCTTTCAGCACTCTCGCACTGACTAATAAATGATGCATATGTTTTCTCATCATTAGCGCTTAGGCTCACATGATCAAATAAGGCTATAAATGTTTTTTCATCCACATTGTTCATTGCTCCAAAGTCAATATAATTGCCAACTCTCGCATACAATAAAGCTTTCGCAAGCGGATCCTCTGACTTCACGATTTCGCCCCGGATAGAGTCCTCCATTGATAAAACCAAATCATTGTACTTTTTCTTAACATCGTTAAAAGAAGCCTTCTTCCCAAAATACTCCTCGTAAACCTTATTGAATTGGTAGACCATATATGGAGCGGTGTCGTTCTCATCTCTTGTGTCAAGAAGCTCCTTTATCCTGGCAAGATACTCCTTATTATCTGTTATATTGGCCTGTCGCTCATATAAGCATTGAACACAACTATCAATAATGCGCATAATAGAATCCTTTCTCCGGCATTGACTGATACAGCACCACAGTCAATACATCTATCGTTTATTTCTAATTTTTTTGTATAATACAAGGTCTATGCATTATAGTACATATCATAAACAACATAACCCTGTATTCCCTCTAAGGAACCTTTATATGTTTCCTGACACATCATACATCTTGGCTCCGTCATCGGATATCCACTTGTCGGATATATACTATATTCCGACGATGTTTTAAATCCTATACGGTTGTAAAAATTGTAATCTCCCTCTACCGTAATCCCTTTATACCCCGCTTCTCTTACCTTTTTAATTCCCATTGTCAGCATCGTAACACCGATATGCTTGTGAAAATAATCTGCGTGGACAGAAACCGGTGCCAGCATAACAATTTTATTATTCTCTTTGTGCTCTCCATTTGCCGTCTTTGACAACAGAAACCGGGAAAATAAGAAATGTCCAACGATTTCTCCATTAAGTTCTGCCACAAATGACAAGTCCGGAATATAGTACTTCGAAACTCGGATTTCTTCAATTAACGCTACAATATCCGTCCCGTCCGAATAATTTGTACCTTCCCTAAAAGAACGCAACACCAAAGAAACAATCTCCTTGTAATCCTTTGGTGTTTCCGGTCTGATAATAATATCATCTCTCATATCCTCTTCTCCTCCTAATACATTCTTTCTATAAACATCTCAGAAGTCATACCTTATGACAGCACAGTTTTTCACACCAAATGCTGCATATTCTTCGTTTGTCATATCAGCAAAATAAGACTGTACAACTCTGGCAATCCCATTATGTGCTACCAAAATATATGTCTTCTCTTCCGATTCCGCTTTTATATCATCCAACAAATTGTAAATCCGCTGTGCCAATCGCAACATAGACTCGCCGCCTTCATAACTGCAAGCAAAGTTTGCCTTCGCCTTCTGAAATTCTGCACCATCCCTCGGTGTAGACTCCCACTTGCCAAAGTTCTGCTCGGTCAGTCTGGGCTCCATTCTTGCCGGTATACCTGTCATCTCTGAAATATGTTTTGCGGTATCTGCCGCACGCATAAGAGGAGAATACAAAATCTCATCCGCTTTAATTTTTTCTTCCAATATCTTTTTCCCTGTTGCAATGGCCTGCTGATGACCAAATTCAGTCAGTGCAATATCGGTAGCTCCACAAATTTTATTTTCAACATTCCATATCGTCTGTCCGTGGCGGACAAAATAAAAATGTCCCATTCTGTTGCCTCCTTTTCTGGCATTTTAAATTCTTCTCGACCAGTGTTTTTGAGAAAATGTGAAGTTTACTTTTTCGTTATGGCATACTTCTGTTTTTCTTTTGATTTTATCTGTACTCCATCAATATCTTGTAGAAATTTCAAAAATGTTGAGTACCCGAATTTTTTTGGATTAAAGTTTGGGATACATTGGTAAAGTTCTTGTGCTAATCTACCTAATAAAATCCCTGATTTATTCTTCTTTCGAGCAAGAATTTCAAATACTTTATCACGAATTTCCTTGATGTCGTTTCCTGTTTTCATAACTACATTAATCGTCGTATTATTTCGAGATAATTCAAATTGTTTTGTACTTTCAATAAATTTTGACAAGGAACTATAACCATAATTTCGAACATCAAAGTCTGAATAACGCTTTATTAGAGATGAGCCAATTTCTCCAAGACCAGTTTCTTTTCCTTTATTCTCATTTGTTGTGATAATTTCATATATAGCTTCAATAATTTTGGATAATTCTGTTTTGGGAGTAACTTCACTTGTATGATTCAATAAAATGTCCAAATATTTAAATTCTGTACAGGCATTTCGAAAGGATGTTGGAGTTTTCTTCTCTCCCATTCCAATTACGATTTTCCCAGCTTCTTTTAAGCGACTCGCAAGTCTTGTAAAATCACTGTCTGAAGATACCAAACAGAATCCATCTACATTTCCTGTATACAAAATATCCATCGCATCAATAATCAATGCGGAATCGGATGAATTCTTGCCTTTGGTATTTTGAAATTGTTGAATAGGTGTAATGGAATGCTCGGACAATGTGTTTTTCCAAGGATTCATTTGATTGGTTGTAAAATCACCATATATCCTTCGATATGTTATTACACCATATTTGTTTGTTTCATCTATAATACATTTTATATATTTGGCTGATATATTATCTGAATCAATTAGTATTGCAAATTTGTTTTCCATATCCGTCCCTCCTCCATAATCAATATCCTTGTATATCATTTCCACCCCAAAAAATTTATAGCTTAAATAAACTCATCACAATCTTTTCACATCTACATATGTTGTACTTTTTCCCGCTCCTATTTTCGCAATCTTTCCTTCATCAGTCAACTTCTTGAGAGCTCTCTCAATCGTCTTTTGACTAAGTTCCGGACAAAGCGTCACAATATCTGTCTTCCCAAGTTTTACCAATGAACGTTCAATAATACTATACACCCTTTCCGGAGATGTCATTTTTCTCTTTTCCAGTAAAACAAACCGTTCTTCAAAATCCTTGTAAGCATTAATACTTCTCTATAACCGGCAATTTCTTTCTCATTTCTATTCCTTGGTTCACTCTTCTTCTGTACAATTCCTTTCAATCTCTTATCCGATGTATAAATTCCTTCAATCTTATTTGAAGCTTCCGTGCTCTGTATTCTAGCCACTTTCCTTTCTACCCCATTTCAGCCAAAATGCACGTTGTAATTCCACTAGCGCAAACAAAATATTTTCTACTGTGTTTTGAGATTCTTTTTCTAAAATATTATCTTCCATTGGCACACCAAATTCTATACACTTATTGAACATATGCTCGACTTCAAGCATGTCCCCTTCTGGAAATTTTCGCAATGCGCCACCGCAAAGCACAAAAAGCGGCATAAAATATCTTTTCGCTAATAGAAAATAGTTTTTTCTACACTTTTACAAAAATACCCCGGTTGCACCTTACAACCGAAGTATCTTGACAATTCACATAATATTATACTTTGTATGATTTGTGGTGTTTTGTGTGTGGTTATTGTAATTTTTCAAATTTGTGTTGCCAATGTAAGATGCTACCACATATCAAAAATATTTTTCTCATAACTTTACATCTGACCAACCGCTTCTGCAAACTCACTTTTTGAATCAACGAAATGGTATGGCTCATACTCTCCATAAGCAGATGGTCTACTGATTGTAACAAGCTGTATCTTGTCATACCCTACTTCATTTTCTATTTGTCTCTTAAATTGTGAAAGATGTTTTCCATGTGTTGTCCGTAATGCAACACTTCCAACCTCATCTATCTTCTTAGCAACTAGATAACACATGTTTCATCGCCTCCTTAAAATCTTGTTCAGTTACAATTTTACCACCTTCATACATTTTTCGCAACTCTAATCCTGTCTCTTGCGCATAATTCTTTTTATAAACATATTTATGAAGCCAGTTATTTAACTGTCTATCATAGAAAGTATTATATTGTATTTCAATCGGATAATGTTTACCATCTAATTGAAAATACACATGAATTCCTCGATATCCATCATCTTTTGCCTTTCCCTTTGACATATCCGCAATTCTCAATTTGGATATATTTTTCAGTTCTAAAACGTCATCATAATTATCACATAATGAACGAAAACCCAACAAATCGTCAAAGACTTTTCTTGCCTGACTATCTGGATAATACCGTTCATACTTTAGTATTGCTGACTGAATACTTTTTATACGATAATCCAACGGTAATTCATGCAGTTCTTCAAATTCATCATACCACTCGTTTACTGCTGTCAACTCGTCGATTAACTTATCTTTATCAAAATAGTGCAAATCTTTCTTTAGATTTATTCCGAGTTCGGATTTGTAAGACAGTCTTGTTAATATCTCAATTGTTAATCCATCTCTTTCTAATATACTCGACATAACAATAATGTTCTCCTTTCTCGCCTATTTTACATAATAATCCTATCTACTTGCATTGAATCCATACGCTTTTTTCAAATGCTCATATATTTCAAAAGCCACCAAACATATCTCTCTGTGTCTTCCAACATCCCAACTCTACAAATTAATCTGATTTTCAACACTGTATCAATTACTTTCTATATATTCATTTATCCTAAACACTTCAACCTTTGAATTATTGGCAAATATCACAAATAGTATATCACACATTCATGTTTAATGCCATAATAACATCAATGGATTCAAACAAGCTTGCCCCCAAGGTGAAGCTATTTCTTTAATCAAGATTGGTATATTCGTCCACTCCCCCCTACCTCTTGTTTTCCATTGACAGTGTAAAAGAAAATGAAGTATAATATTTCTAGTATTTTTACAGTAAAACATGGAGTGATGATAAATGGCATACAAGCAATACCAGTTGGCAGTTGGGACAAAATTAGATGAAAGATACATTATTCAACGCGTAATTGGAGAAGGTGGTTTTGGAATTACCTATGAGGCGATTAATGAGCGGGTTCATACTTCGGTTGCAATTAAAGAGTTGTATTGTAGGGAAATGGTGTCTCGTGATTGTACTGTCTCAAATGAGATTACGGTGACTTATTCAAATCAGGAAGATGCCTTTTTAAAAGCAAAAGACCATTTTCTGCGAGAAGCGAGAGTCATTGGGTCTTTTGCCGGAAAGCCCGGTATCGTCAGTGTGACCGATTTTTTTGAAGAGAACGGAACGGCTTATATTGTCATGAATTATCTTGAAGGCATGACTTTGAAAAACTATATAAAGGAAAATGGAACACTGCCGGTGAAAATGACCTATGAATTGCTGATGCCATTGATGAAAACATTGGAGCAGATTCATAAAGCAGGTATCATCCATCGAGACATTAGCTCGGACAATATCATGGTATCGCCGGAAGGGCAGCTGATTCTTCTGGACTTTGGTTCTGCCCGCGGATATTTTGCAGAACATGACCAGACATCGACGATTGTGATGAAAAATGGATACACCCCCTGCGAACAATATGACTCCACTGCCAAACAAGGTCCGTGGAGCGATATCTATTCGTTGTCTGCAGTAATCTATGAGTGCATTGTCGGGAAGGTGCCGGACAATTCTCTGCAGAGAATGATGTTTGATGAATTACATTTTCCAATAGAGCTTGGAATATCCATGAAAGAAGAGGAAGAGAATATTCTAAAAAAAGGCTTACAGTTAGCTCCCGAGCAGCGCTATCAAAATGTGCATGACTTGCTGGAGGATATTCAGAACTGTTATGAAGAGCCCGAGAAACCCATGGAAGTGGCGCCAAAAACCAAAAAGAAAAAATGGAGAAAGTGGACCGTTTTGGGGTCTGTTCTTTTGTTTTTATGTGTCGGTGCAGGGTTCGGGTATTGGAAATTTAAGGAAGAAATTTCGTTCTTTATGAAAGACACCGAAACATTTTATCTGCAACCATCAGAAAATACTTCCTTGCAGGATTATGAAAAAGCGATGAAAAAGATTGAGCATAGAATACAGGTATTGTCTGGAGATGAGCCATATATCGTTGAAAATGCCGGAAAATATCTTCGTTGTGTCATTGTGAAAGAGGTGTGCAAAAACACCAATATGAGAGAGGTAATACGGAATTTTATTTCAAGAAAAATCGAGTTGTCCATAGGGGGACAAAAAATTTCACGGGACCAGATTAAGTCGGTTCAATATAAGAAGCCTTCCACGATACAAATCACTTTAAAAGATACGGTATCGGATGAAGTGAAGAAAAACTTAGCCTCCGAAGCGACTTGCAATTTGACTCAGGATGCGTCAAATCAAAATCCCTTGTCTCAAAAGATTCGTTTGATATCCGATTTGAGTTTTGAAATTGATGCACCAAAAGATGAAAATTTGACTGATTTAATGATAGATAACTATTTGACGGAAGAAATGAATACAAATTTCTTTTTCTGCTATGAGATTCCAGTCATTTGGGAAGAACGAGATACCAATTCAGAAGTGGGCAAATATCAGGTGTCCGAGACGGAACTGGAAGCATCCACCGTTACGCTGGAATATGGGCCATACGATTATGATATGGATATTGAATCCAACGCGGTAACCCTTGCAAAAATGGATTTCAAGCAAAGATTGGATACGCTGAAAATACCGTATGCCTTTGGAACGTCCCCACAGACACCGCAAAATTTTGTGGTGCGAATCAACCAAAAAGATTATAATGAGACACTTCTTTTAGCGTTGCCACTAGCTCATAGTTCGATTCGCATTCAGACGCCTTGGGAATGGATTGACAGTTGGTCGAAGGAAATGAACTATCGAGCAATGCTGAAAAAAGCAGAAAATGGTACCTACCAATTTGTCATTTCCAGAAAAGATGTATTAGAGGCCTCGAAAAAAGCAAGCGATGAGGCGTATCAGAAAGCGATTGATGCAGGTGAGACGGAACTTTGTCTGTATGTGTATGGTAGAAAAATTCTCAGCGAAGACATTAAGAAAGCATGTGTTGATGGTGATTTTATCTTTTCCGGGACGACATTGGATGATGGCACAATGACAGAAAAAAACCTGCCATTCTTCCAATTGCTTCTTTGTACAATGAATGATACGAAACTGCCGTGTGCTTATGAGCAAAAAGTAATCGAATATACCGATGATAACGGAGAACTTGCGATAGAGGCTTCTCATGAGAATGCGACAGGGAAAATCTCGGAAAAGGATATACAGTGGCTTCAGGAAAAAGCAAATGCGATTGTTCCGGATTGTGTAGTGAACTCCCAGTATAACGGACAATTTCATAGTGCGACGATTGTTTTAGGGGATGAAAGTCTCTCCTATAAGGACGAACAACTAGAACAAATTATATTGAAATTGTATGAAGAGTGCAAGATGAATGATGGTGAATATGATGCCGTTTATATTAAGCAAAGACGGGAAAAAGGCTCCAATGACTTACGCTTTTTGCTTGGCTTCAATAAAGCAGGGGCTGTCAATCGCAAACGTTCTCTGTGGGTGAAAGGATATACGGAGGAAAGCAAAAAATTTGTAAAGAAGTTTAAGAAGAAGTGGGAGGAAACATAAATGAAATTTGATCCACAAAAGATGCAAAAGATTCCCCTTCGTTATCGTCTGATAGCGCTTGGTTTTATGAAAAAGGAAAGCCTTGAACAAGTGAATGACCGTCTGCTGAACCAGGGGTGTATGCCTTTATATGCCAGAAGTTATCTGGAAGCCAGCCTCATTTACGCATTTTCTCATGGACTTTCCTATGAAAAATGGCAAAAACTTCTTATGGTTTGTGAAGAAATTCAAAGTAAGAGAAGGGAGCAAGATAATTTTTTTCAGGGAACTACGATTTCGTATGCAGAACTAAAGGAGTATGTTCTTAATCATTCGGATTCTGAGAAAGGGCAGCTATATACACAGGAGTTAACCCAATTATTGGAGGATCAGATTTGTCAGATGCCGGAGGATGAGCAGGCATTTCAAAGGTATTTTGAGGACAATCAAAATTGTTTTAGTGGTGTCAGAGAAAAGACTCGGTATTATTTTTGTAAATACCTGTACTATTATTTGACGGAAAAAATTGAGCGTTTTGTAACCTTGACGGAGCGAAGGGTTCCCCGAGGCGATGATTTTGATTCCCTCAAGGGCTTGAAAGGGATTACTGCCCTGAAGCGCAAACAGAAAAGTCCGGAAGAAACACGTAAATTTTTAGAAGGTTGCGATGTGTCTTGTGGAGAAGTATTTGAAGCCTTCAATCATTTTTATTTTGATTACATATCCAATGACTGGGTGGAAATACTGTCAGAGTGTCTTGTTGATATAAGTGAATTAACCAGACACAAGAGGGAGCTGATAGAGCAACGGGAAGAGCAAGAGGAAAAAAAGAAGAATCGCCTTGGTGAAACTATGATTCGACGATTTATCAAGGGAAATCTGGATATTGACCGGAGTACGTTGATTAGTATGTTGCTATTTTTCAGTGATGCTTTTGACGACGAGATAAGAGGCATGGATCGGCAAAGGCTGGATTTGATTCTTGACAACTGTGGGTTTTCTATGCTTCGAACCAAAAATGACTTTGACTGCTTTGTGATGGGATTCTTGGAAGCTGAGGAACGAGAAGATTATTTGATGAATGAAGCGACGCAACAGGCGCTGAATGGCGAAAACTTTTATCTATATCACGTCTATCAAGGGGCCGAAAGTCAGGCAAAACTTTTGCGCAAATATTTAAAATAAAAAGTGAAAACATTTTTACAAAATGGGTCTGCTATACTTGGTTTATCGAAAGGAACAAAACCTAAAAACAAAAAACAAGTATAGGAGGACATGATTATGAAAATGAAAAATGTGATTCGAGGATTGGTTGTAGCAGCCGCAATTTTTGCAACGGGAACTTTTGGTACGGCACCAAGCAGCACTAAGGCAGCAGGCTGGGTTTTCCCGGTACATGGAAATTATAGGATTTCTCAGTACTTCGGCGGTGCCCATATGGGAATTGATGTTGCAGCAAACACAGGTACACCGGTTGTAGCAGCCGCAAGTGGAGTGGTAACCTGTGCAAATCCGAGTAATTCTTACCATTATGTGTCAAGAAAAAACAAGTCTTATTGCAATTATGGTTGTGGAACGACAAACAAAGCAGGCATTCACGTAGAGATTAAATACGATAATGGATTGCGTTCTGAGTATGCCCACATGAATTCTGCTACGGTAAAAAAAGGCAGCCGCGTGTATGCCGGTCAAATGATTGGCACAGTGGGCGCTACCGGAAATGCCTCCGGCCCCCATCTTCATTTTAGTGTGGCAAAAGCATCCGGAGCAACCATATGGAATGGTTCACAAACATTTTTGAATCCGATGAATTATCTGTCTGGGTCATCGTCATCTTCTTCGGGCAATACCAGCTCCGTTGGTTACAGTGCCATGACGACAACTTCTGTCAGCCAGACAAATGCTTGCTTGAAAGCACGTATCTCCAATCCGGGCAGACGTGTAATACAGAAAGTAGGCGCTTACATCTGGGATTCAAAAGGTAACTGCGTTGTAAATTATACGGAAAACTGTGGACGCTCTCTATCCGGCTTTAATCAGATGCTGAATGTAAATACAGAAGCGAAAAAATACCTTTCTTCCGGACAAACCTATACCTGGCAGTTCTTTGCAAAATCCGGTAGTTCTGTATATTACAGTGCGAAAGCTAAGTTTACAACAAAAGCTGCTACTTCCTATGTGACATATAGTAATTTGAGAACCACATACCGAAGCAGAAACAACGCTAAATTAGCTGCTGCTATATACAATCCGGGTGGACAGGTAATCTCTCGTGTAGGCGCTTACATCTGGGATTCAAATGGAAAACTCATTGTAAATTATTCGGAATATTGTGGTCGTAAATTGAAAAATTTCAACCAGTATTTGAATGTAAATACGGAAGCAAGAAAATATCTTTCTTCTGGGCAAACCTATACCTGGCAGTTCTTTGCCATTGCTGGTGGAAAAACATATTATAGTGGCAAATCATCCTTCCGCACATTGTAAAGGATAAGAAGTCATAAAAGCACCGTTTATGAATATCACCTGATACCATAAACGGTGCTTTTAAGCTCTAAGCTAAGTAAATATATTTAAACTTTATGGTTTTAAAATCCCTGATCCGCTTCAGGCACCATATAATTGCTGGAGAATAAAATCTGACTTTCTACATCAAATGGTACCAAAGCTCCTGATGGTGGATTGGCAAGAGATATGTTATCAGTAGGCAAAGCTATGGCACGATATACTGATTGGTATACTCCAGCCACATGGCACGAAAAAGCCTCATAATCTGCCAGACTCCAATTCCCTTTAGTCCATATTCGTCCACCAGCCCAAATTTTGCCCGCATACTTCTGGCATCTTCAAACCACACTTCATGCTCTCTTCCTCCCTTGTCATACAAGAAATACGGGGATTGTGCTGTCTCGTCAAATTGAATCCGGGCATCGTTATCAATAGCAATCTGCACTGCTTCCACATTCCCGATGGTAACGGCTTTACTCTCTCCTTTTACAAAGGGATTTATCCAGTCGTACCCATAATTGGGAATTCCCAGATTGATTTTTTCCGGCAAAATTTCTGTCAGGGCATATTCAACTACTTGTCGAACTTTGTTGAGAGGAGCCACAGCCATGGCAGGTCCATAAGTAAATCCCCATTCATACGCCATGAGAAGGACTTCATTCGCTGCTTCTCCCAGTCCCCGATAGTCTTTCCCTTCATATAAAAGGCCCTTTTGATCCGCCGATGTTTTTGGCGCAAGAGCTACGCTCACCGTATATCCGGCGTCATTCATGCGCTGTCTTAATTCTCCTACAAAGGCGGTAAACAAATCTCTATCCTCCGCAAGAATGTATTCAAAATCCACATCTACGCCTCGATATCCTTTTCTTTCCACTGTCTCTAACAATTCCTGAATTAGTGTCTCTTTTACAATTTCTTCCGTGAGCATCTCATGAATCAAACTATTATTAAACCTTCCATCTTCTCCCAATGGTGTCAGAACAAGTATGGGGGAACAATCCACATGGAATGCCTCCTGTAACATCCAGTCCTCATTTATGGTAGGCGGGATTAAATTCCCCTCCCATGTAAAACCATAGGAGAAAACAAGAAGGTTTGTTAAATATGGCAATGTTTCCCGCAACACCCATGGACTGATAAAAGGATATGCGTATCCTCCTGCTGTGGCAAATCGGCGGTCGGGGTTTTGCGTTCCGCCCAAGATGAGAATCGCCTGCCCGATAGCCAGGCGATAGGGTGGTGGAATCTGATTGACATAAGAAATCTCATCCACAGTAATTCCATACAATTCGGCAATGCGGTCAATGGTGTCACCCGGTTCAACAATATAAATCGGCATATAAAAACTCCCTCATTTTACTCGTTATAATCTATGCAAAAATCTTGCCGGAAATTCAGAGATTGAATTATCTCGATATAGTCTTCTGAAATATCCCATCATATTTTACAGTAATAATGAATCAGTTCATGAACACAAGTTTCTAGCATCTCATGGCAGGATTTTCTATAATTAATGTAAATCCGTTCTTTCTTAAAATCATATGGGTGTTTTATTTAGAAACTCCAAATAAATTCTCCTTTAATACCTCATCTACCGACAAATCAAGCCAATTCTTCTTGGAACGCTCCACCTGCTTTTTGTATGTAATACTATTAAAGATTCTCTCAGCTCTTTTTCTTATCTCATCAGCATCATTTACATCAATTGTAGTATCAGCATATATGTATTTATGTTATAGTGTTTACAGAATTAACATTTGCATCACTTCATAAGCACACTTATTTTTCTGCATAAAAAATCCTCCTATCGTTACCCGTCACCCAGGCTTAATAAGAGGATAATTTATACTATTCAATTTGTCATTGGACAGATGGAGATACTCCTGAATGTACTTCACATCATAACCTGCTGCCTTCAGTAACATTTTCAGTTTTATACCGGTTTTTACTTGGTCAATTGGTTGGTACATTTCTACAATCCCCTTTCTTAAAATTGGCACCAAACTACTAGCTAAATCTCTGCATGCTATATTTGAATTCTTCCAAGCTTCATACTTTCCATTTCTGCGAGCAATGCAACTTCATCAATCGGCTCTTGAATTATATTTCCTTAATAAAACGTAATTGTTCCTTTTCATCAGAAAAACCTATATTGCGATAAAACATATGGGCTTCTTTTCTTGCACCTCCGGAATTCAACCGCATAACTTTTATTCCTTTATTTTTAGCCCACTCTTCCGCAGAATACATCAATTTTTCTCCTAATCCCTGTCTACGAAATTTACTTGAAACAGCCAACCCTAGTATATTTGCCATACTTTGATAATATAACGGATTATATTTCTCCACATGAACAAACCCAGCTATTTCTCCATCAATATCAGCAACAAATACACATTCTCTATTCTCTTCCAAATTTGCAATACGAAGTTCTATAAGTTGTTCGTCACATTGATATCCTAAGTCATTTGTACATATATCTTTTATTTCTTTACTATCGCTTACCCTTGCTTCTCTTATCATATTATCATCCTCTCAATTTCTTGTCTCTGCAAATCTATCTTCTTCCCACCAGGCCGGAATCAATTCCTTAAGTCTTACAGTCTTTCTTGCATCGTAATCCATAAGAATTTCAATTGTGCTGAGGCTGATGCCAAATCATAAGCTCCTCCAAACCACTTCAAAGCACATTTACTAGTTCCGCTATATCATCAACTATATAATCCGGACGTTCGTTCTCATTATTTATGCTTTGATATTTTGCAAATCCTTGACGCACCCAAACCGTTTTCATACCAAGCAGTTTTGCCGGAGCAATATCATTATCAAGTCGATCTCCAACCATTATAGTTTCATCCGGTTCACATCCTGCCTGCTCTAAAGCCAAATTAAATATCTTCAAATCTGGTTTTGCACATCCCGCTTCTGCAGAGGCAACAACAACCTCAAAATAATTTCCAATGCCCCAGTTGTCGATTCTTTCCTGCGTCCCCATTGACTGATTTGCAATAACACCTAATCTGTATTTGCCCGACAATGTTTCAAGTACATTTTTTGTTCCTTCATATAATTTTTCCATACGATGGTCCCATTTAGGTAAAATAACATCATAATATTGCGCTGCAGACTTAATAGCTGTAGGACTCGTTTTTGTCGCCTCATACACCTTCGCCATAAATTCTTCCGGCTTTATATTTTTTTGCTTCATTGCATAATCACATCTGCTTTTATAAACATCTGTTTCGTCAATCAATGTTGACCCAAGATCAAAGAACAACCATTTTATGTCTCCAAAGAATTGATTTAAATCAGAATTTTTTTCTATCATTTCCGTATCATTTTCCCCCTTCTCTTATTCCTCGTACTCAATTCGAAAAAAATCAAGGTATGCTTTATACTTATCTTGTGCCATCAGGCAAGTATCTGTTAGGTATCCCTTTTCTTGGTTCCACTCCTTTAATCCACGATAATAATACAATTTCTGGAAGAGTCGTTTCCATGCCTCCAACTTCATTTGGCAACTTCTTATAATCTCCTATAGCAAACCACTCTTTTCTGGAATCAGCAGTCCCACTCTTTAATATCTGATGAAGTTTTTTAATAAACTTCTCCGTTAATGTTGCTTTGGCACTTTCAATAATCAAATCGATGCATCGAAAATGATTAGCAGTTTCAATCACATCATCGGCAAAATATCCATTTATTCCACCTTGTTTTTCATATTTTTGCCGATAAGGAGAATACTATTTTAATTGCCATGAACGAAGTTCCTCATATGGTTCAGCTCGTGCCAACACAATTTTTTCTGCTGTTGCTCCAAATGCAGTGAATTTTTTCTGTACAATAGCAAACGCCTCCTTTAATGCATCTGGAGTCAATTTTACTGCTATTCCCGCATGTGGCACCCACTGATTTGGTAAATATCGTCCTCTATTTCCCACCTCGGCATACTTTAATAGCCTTTCATTTA
>JALEKC010000134.1 GCA_022769325.1 Eubacterium sp.
CCTTCTCGCCATATTTTTTTGTAAAATGTTCAATCTCTAACATAATTATTCCTTTCTGCTAAATTTCTAAAGTTCCTGTGCCAATTGCTCAATCTGCTGAACCATTTTTTCTATTTCTGCAACCCCGGCACTATTTTCCTCGCTTCTACTCTTTTAAAAATTCCCGCCGATACTGGGAAGGGGTCATTCCTTCCGTTTTCTTAAAGACTTTGGTAAATCCACGGTAGTCTCCATAACCACATTTTTCTGATATTTCTGCAATGGAACAAGAGCTGGTAATAAGAAGTTTTTTTGCTTCTTCCATGCGGATATTAGTCAGATATGAAAAAAAGTTTACACCAATTTCATTCTTAAATAATTGACTGATATATACACTACTTAAATGAAACTGCTCAGATAATATATTCAGTGTGATTTCTTCTGCCAAATGTTCCTTCATATACCGAAGAATTCCTGCAATCACCCGTTCTTCCTGTTCCCCCGAGTCCTCTAAAGTTTGTTGCTCATATAGCGATATTTTCAAATGATCGATACAATTTCCAAACTCCTCATAATTGACGGGTTTTAAAATATAGTCGGTAATTTGTAGACGCAATGCCTCCCTGCAATAGGCAAAGTCATCATAACCGGATACAATTACAAAAGCCATCTGCGGATATTTCATGCGACTCATCTGAATAACTTTCAACCCATTCAAAATAGGCATATTGATATCCATAATGACCAGATCCGGTTTCAACCGGTCAATCTGGTTCATGGCTTCCATTCCATCGGCAGCTTCTCCCACCACAACACAATCATGGGCTTCCCAGTCAAAAAGCCTTTTAAATCCTTCCCGAATCATAATTTCATCATCGACAAGGAGCACGCGTAATCTTCTCACTGCGCCTCCTCCTTCCAAGGCAGTTTCATATGAGCCGTCACTCCGCCTTCCGGATTTTCTGTATAATATAGCCCATATTCTTTCCCACAGAGCAATTTAATACGCTTTTGAACATTTAATATTCCAATGCTGTTTCCTTCTAATTTCTGTTGCTGTTTCCGATAATGGAGAATCATTTGCTGAATTTCCTCCCACTTTTCCGTGGTAAATCCACTTCCATTATCTTTTACACAGATTTCCATGGCACCCTCAACTTTCGACGCGGAAATCAAGATTTCCCCCTGATATCCTTTATTTTTCAATCCATGTATAAATGCATTTTCTACCATGGGCTGTAAAATAAAATTGGGAACCAGAGCACCTCCCAAATCCGGGTCCAAATCATATTGGCAGACAATGCCGGGATAGCGATAACACATTAAATCCATATAGGCTTCCAATAATTGTATTTCATCATCCAACGTCACCATCGACTGTTCATATTTGACACTGAGACGGAAAAAATCCACAAGTCTCATCAATAAATCTGCCACTTTTTTGTCCCCATCCAACTGTGCCTGAATCCGAATGGTATCCAAAGTATTATACAAAAAATGTGGATTCACCTGACTTTTCAGATAAAGCATGGACATTTTCTGCTCCGTGAGTTCCGCTTTGAGAGCATCCGGATTTTCCAAAATTAAATAAAAAGAAAGGGTCATTAAAGAAATGCCCATGCCGCTAATCAGCCATGTATGATGCAGTCCCTGTAATGTACATATGGTCACTTCCACCAACAAAGCGGTAGCGATGGCAAATCTCTTTTTCCGGTGAATCTGCCGCCAGTTTACGGAAAGCAGACATACACACAAAAAAAGATAAAAGGCAACACTGACATAACTAACCATTTCATAGCCACCCGCCGAATAATTCCCCATAGGCGTGATTTCATAGGTTATGGGAAGAATGCAATTCGCCGTCAAAGCACCCACTAAGAATACTTTGGCTACCACATCCAATTTTCTCTCTTTCCCCGTCTCCTCTTGTACCAATATGGCGATATATTGATAAAAAAGGAAAACCACCACTGCCATACTTCCTACAAAAAGCCGATGTAATAAATCATTCACCAGTCTGGGAACCTCCTGCAAATGATTCACCGTATAAAGGGTAGCTCCATCCAAAAGAAGATGGACCAGCACAACAATTAAAAGAAGCGAAAAAACTTTATGTAACTCAGACTCTTTTCTTTCTGCTGAAAAATACATATATGCCACAAAAGCAAGCACAACAAATAATGCTATCTCCATTCTAAGCATCAAATTTTCCTCCTTTGCTTATATTGTAGGAGAAGCTTCTCATTTTGAATAGCACTTATTTTAAGAAAAATGTGTCTGTTTTGAGGAAACTTAATGACTCTGCAATTCCTCCAATAATTTTCCGTATTGCTCCATCACCCTTGCATGATGCTCTTCAATATAGGATTCATCTTCGTCCTTTGCGGCAAACTCCAACCCCTTGGCCTGTTCCGACAATTCTTCCGCGCCGATATTGAGAGAAGTACTCTTTAAAGAATGCACTTTAATCTCGTAATCTTTCCAGGATTTTTCCTCGTATGATTTCTGCAACATTTCCCGCTTATCTTCCTCCAAATATAATCCAATCATTTCCAGATAGAAGTTTTCATCATTCATACAATAACCCATCCCCGTCTTTATATTCAACGAAGGGAAACGTTCTTCAAGACTCTTTGGTTTTTCTTCCTGTGTTTTTTCCTCTCGTGTCTTTTCCACATTCATGGGTTCCTTCTCTTCCTCCAAATCCTTTGCTAAATAAGTATGTAAAATCTCCATCAATTCGTTTTCCCGAATTGGCTTAGCCAGATAATTTGCAAATCCTTCCTCCAGATATTTTTCCCTGGCTCCCACAACGGCATTGGCTGTCAATGCAATTACCGGAGTCTCCTGATTCAAATGGCCTTGGGATTGCTTCATCGCCCTCAAGACAGCGATTCCATCCATCTCCGGCATCATATGGTCAAGAAAAATGATATCATATTTTTTATGATAAACCAGATTCAAACATTCCTTTCCACTATAAGCAATGTCAATTTGAGCATTGGTCTGTTTTAAATAATTTTGTGCCACTTTCAAATTCATCTCAACGTCATCCACCACAAGAATTTTTGCCTCGGGCAACTGCAAAATCGTATTTTCGTTCTCCTCGGATTGAATATACTGCTGATATTTCTTTGAAAAGTCGCCCAATGGTTCCGTTTTAATCACTCTTTGCGGAAGAATGGCCACAAAGACCGAACCTTTTCCATACTCACTTTCAACGGAAATATCTCCTCCCATCAATTCAACTAAATTTTTGGTAAGGCTGAGTCCCAAACCGGTTCCCTGGATACTTCGATTTTTCTGTTCATCCACTCTTGTAAAGTTCAAAAACAGTTTATCCATATCGGCCTCTCGTATCCCGATACCGGTATCCTCTACTTCAATTTTAAGTAAAATATCCTGTTTTTTTGCCTGCTCATATCCCATACGAAGAACAACCTTTCCTTCCCTCGTATATTTTACGGCATTTGACAGGAAATTATTGATAATCTGTCGGACACGAACTTCATCCCCATACAGAACCGATGGCACCTCCGGATCAATTTGCATTTCAAAATCCAATCCTTTGGCATCTGCTCTTGCTTTCGCCATATTATAGCAATCATTAAGAACCGAAAACAGTTCATATTCCCCAGGAATAATTTCCATTTTTCCGGACTCAATTTTCGAAATATCCAAAATGTCATTGACAATAGACAAAAGGGTCTGACTGGCACTATAAATATTTTTGGCATATTCACGAATTTCTTTGTCACCGCTGGCATCGCATTTTTTCAAAAGCATGGTATCCATCCCCAAAATTCCATTGATGGGAGTACGAATTTCATGGGACATATTGGCAAGAAAACGGCTTTTGGCCACATTCGCCGCAATGGCATCATTTTTCGCCTGCTGAGCAAAACTCACATGCTCCTGCATCATCTGGCGCATATAAATAATCAACGTGCAAACAGAAAAAATACACACGCCATACCGGCTGGCTTTTCCCAAATCTCCCACCTTTATGATATAGGTTCGGGAAATATCAATTAATACACCAACCATCATGCATATAACGCCCAGAAAAAGAACAAAAGAGTTTAAGGTCTTTTCCTTTCTCACATTTTTTCCCAACACTACTGCATCAATTAAAATAAGCAACACGACAATGCCATGAGAAACAAAGGACATTTGGATAAAATCCACGCATCGAGTCATCTGAAGAATCCACTGAACCACGATATTTAATGCCGAAACCAGCATCGCAACTAAGATTGTCTTTCGCACTTCCGATATGGACTCATAGCAATAGGTTTCAAAGAATAGCGGCTCTGTCATCAAAATGATAAATATCAAATTGGAATACAAGGTCTGATTTCCATAAAAGACTTCCGGTACCTTGGTTTCTATAACAAAATAGATACTCATGAGCAGCAGATAGATGCCAAGATGACCTATCCCACCAGTCTTTTTCAATGATTTTTTCTGTATAATTGCCAAAATCAAAAATACCACAGCAACAATAAATATGATAACAGTCAAAATAATATCGACCAATTTTTGCCGGATAAAGTTTAGAATAGCCACGTCTCTCTCGGCAACGGAGATTTCCGTAATGTAGGTTGCATAATTGGCATAGGGTGACTGCATTTCAATTTGTATCTTGCCGTCTTCAAAATGCTCCGGTATATCCGCAAATACCATGACACTCCCCGGTGTATTCCCAAACAACCTCTTGTCTTGCGTTCCAAAGGAATATATCTTTTTTCCATCCACCATAATTTTCAATATTTTATCTGCCGACAAAAACTTCAACGTCAATCCCGCATACTCATGAGGAATCACATTTTCAATGACTATTTTTTCCTTGGCATCACTGGTTGTATTGTAGGGCAATTCAGATAATTCTTGTCGGGTGCCATCTTCCCGCACCAACACCCAGCCGGAGTTGAACGAATAGTTCTTACCCTTTGTCAGCGTCACATCATCCACTTTTGCCGTCCAAACTACAATCCCAACAATTACCAATTGCACTAAAAAGAGAATTCCTATAATTATATTATATTTCCTCATGTTCCTTTGCATCCTCCCTTCTTCTTCGGTAAAATCAAGTTCTATTTTTTCTTTATCATACCATATTTTCTTTCTTTCGTCTACCAATGGATGTAGAAAAAAGCAGTGACACCCACCAATTTGAATGTCACTGCAACTTTGTTTCTCTTATTTTCCAGATTCTACGGTTACATTTACTTTCACGCCAATTCCATTGATTGCGGTTACATAAATGCTACATTTTCCGGATTTCTTTGCTTTCAGTTTTCCATTGGCCGTCACGGATACAGTAGAATCATCTGTTGAATAATATTTCAATGCAGCTCCGTGCCAATTCGGAAGCAATTTTTTCTTCTTCGCCTGTTTTACAATCTTTGCCTTAATCTGAATGGTTTTTCCCGGCTGAAGAACTACCGTACCAGAAGATACTTTTACTTTTTTCGCGTTTGTAAATATTTTATTGGTTCTTCCTGCCACATGGCAAGTCTGGCTTTTACCAATACATACCTTTTTACCGTCTACTTTCTTAAATGCTTTAATTCTTACTTTGTATTGCTGTTTACCAGAAAGCTTCTTTCCAGCAATCTTTGCCAATGTGAAGGAAGTTTTGTCTCCTCCTACTGTCTTAACAATGGATTTTTCATTCAAAGTTTTCCCACACTTTGTAGCAAGAATATCATAACCCTCTGCACCTTCCACCTTTGACCAGGTCACAACAAATTTCTTGCCCTGCCATCTAGCATAAGTTTCAGTCATCCATTTTACTTTTACCGAATCCTTTTCCGGTTCTTCCGGTGTTACAGTCGTCACCGGTGTTGGAGTCGCCGTTGGTGCCATTGTTGGCATCGGGGTGCTAACGGGAGTCGCCGTCGGTGTCGGTGTCG
>JALEKC010000177.1 GCA_022769325.1 Eubacterium sp.
ATAAACATAAATACATTAGCTAGAAAGTAGGAAAAGGACTATGCAAGCGACAGATAAACTGACTCGTGCACTTACGGAAGTAAAATATTTAAATGCGGATAATGTAAGCAGGTATCGTTGCATTATGCGTATTTTTTTTGAAAATTATGAAAAATTGAAATACTGGCTCTATCAGGAAGATGTCTATGAAGAGATGATTCAGGATCCCTATTTTTCAGATTATCGAATGGAACAGTGCCAGCAGGATTTGGCGATGTTGACAGAGTGGAAAAACTTAAATACCATTCAAGATACACGAAAAGTGTCATCAATCGAGGAATTCAAAAACAAAAAATTCCGTTATCAAATGTCAGAATATAGTGTGCAAATTGAGCGACTAGTACTTCGATTGGAAAATTTGTCGGTGGAAGGTGCGTCTCTGGAACCATCGCTTTTAGAGAGGATTCGTCACAGTTTGGAAAAGTTTAGTCAGATGAAAGAGGAAGAAGCAGCGAATGTTTATAGCTGGTGGAATGATTTGAACAATGACTTTATGAGATTGAATCAAAATTATCAAGATTATATCCGTGACCTAAATAGTGTAAAAGCAGAAAAAATGATGCAGACCAAAGAGTTTTTAGTATTTAAAGATCGATTGATTGAATATCTACGAAATTTTATCAAGGGATTGCAGAGAAATGTAGGGGCAATTGAAGAATGTCTGCGTGCCATTGGCGAGCAGGATAAACGAGAGGTGTATAACCAGATTATTGAGTATGAGTGGCAGATTCCCCGGATGGATATGGAAGTTACCAGAGAAATGATTGAGGAAAATGTGAAAGGAAGAGGGCGAAGTATCTACGAATGGTTCGTGGCTGAAAATGGAAGAGAAAATGAGGCAGGAAAATTATTTGATGCTACCAATGAGATTATAAGGAAAATTACACGTTATGCCGCTCAGATTAGTGAGAAAAACGCAATTGGTGCGAATCGGAGAGAAGAGTACAGAAAGGTGGCGGAACTCTTTTTGCGATGTGAGACTGTCGGTGAGGCACATAAAATGTCAGCTAGGGTTTTCGGAATGGCTTGTCCCTTTCATTTGAAAGGAACAAAAGTGAGAGAATCGGATAGTATGAATCAGAGTGTATATGAAGAAAAGCCAGAAAAAATATTGCTTCGTCCACGTGTGAGAAATTACCGGGAAAAGACAAAACGAAGTGCTATCCGGTCAATGACAGAGGAAAAACGAAAAGCGAAAGAAGCACTGATTGCACAGCATAGAAAAGACTGGGAAAAGATAAAAAAATTAGAAAAAGATGGGAAAATAGATTTTTCTGAACTTCCTGTGATTGAACCGCGTATACGTGAGATATTATTAAAATGGCTTTCGGATGGTTTGGAAGATGCTGAACATATATCCAGAACGGAAGAGGGGCGAAAGTATGTGATTGAACAGATAAAACCGAATGAAAAATGTGTTTTACGCTGCGAAGATGGGAATCTTACGATGCCAAGATTTATAATTGTTTTTCAGGAGGAAGATGAATGAAAGAACTTGAGATGCTGTTAAGACAACGGTGGATATTAAAGTCAGAACAAAAAGAACAGTACTATCGGATCCGCGATGGCATTGGTGAGATACGAAAGTTTGCATCAGATAAATTGGGATGTCAGATTATTGAAAATTCTTTGCTGGTCAAAATGGAGAAAATTCCAGTCAAAGCAGAACAATTTATGGGGATTCAGGCATTCTCATCGAAAGAAGAATATGCATTTTTGTGCATTCTTCTTATGTTTCTGGAAGACAAGGATGCACAGGAGCAGTTTATCCTGTCGCAATTGACAGAGTATATCGTAGCCAATACACCGGGAGATACTGTGGACTGGACCTTGTATACACATCGCCGCAGGCTGATTAAAGTGCTTCGTTATGCGGTTTCAGAGGGAATTTTGCGTGTTACGGATGGAAGCGATGAAGCATTCATGGAAGATATGGCAGGGGAAGTGTTGTATGAAAATACAGGCGCGTCCAGATATTTTATGCGTAACTTTACACATGATATTATGGCCTATACAAAGCCGGAGGATTTTGGAGAAAGTGACTGGGTTGAAATGGATGAAGACCGTGGATTTGCAAGAAGGCACAGAGTTTACAAGCAACTTTTGTTTGAACCGGCTATGTATCGGTCAAATTGTACCGAAGAAGATTTTGACTATTTGAAATATTATGGTGGACGTCTGAGTGAAGAATTGGAAAAAAACTTCGATTGTCAAGTACAAATTTATAAAGGGAGTGCCTTTTTTATCGAAGGAGACAATTGTAGGATGGGAGAAACATTTCCAGGAAATAATGTATTGTCGGACATCTTGCTCCTTTCATTTGACGAAATTCAGCGACATATAAAAAACGGAGAATGGGAAAAGCGGGCGAACGAATCCTATGTGGTGTCAGAAGTCGAATTTGAACATGTCTTGGGTGAGGTAAAGCAAAAATATAGTGCGGGATTTACTAAAAATTACCGGGAAATGCCCCAAGGAGAATTTGTGAAAATAGTTGAAGAAATGATGGAACGCTGGATGTTTATTCAAAAAAAACCACAAGAGCATCAGATATATATATTGCCAGCATGTGGAAAACTAAAAGGATACTATCCAGAGAATTATACGGGAGGACAAAAAGATGAGTAACAGATGGCAGGCAAACAGAATTGGTTTAGTTAATTTTTGGTATTATGATGAGCAGGAATTTCCATTTGCCAAAGGAAGGATGCTCCTGCGTGGTTCTAATGGTTCGGGAAAATCAGTAACGATGCAAAGTGTCGTCCCTTTATTGCTTGATGGAAATGTGAATCCAGAGAGATTGGATCCATTTGGTACCAGGGATCGTAAGATGAGCAATTATCTTCTGGAAGAAGATGACGGACGAGAGGAGAGAACAGGATATCTTTATTTGGAATTTCGTAAGAAAGAAAATGGGAGATATCTTACTATCGGGATGGGACTCCGTGCGAGAAGGGGAAAATCTCTGGATAAATGGTATTTTTCATTAAGTGATGGTCGTAGGATTGGGGAGGATTTTTTTCTGTACAAAGAGACTGGGGAAAAGATTACCTTATCTAAAAAGGAACTTGAAAATAGAATAGCAAATGGTGGACGTGTATTTGAACGGCAAGCGGATTATATGGCATATGTGAATCAGGAGATATTTGGTTTTGAAACGGTGGATGAGTATAAGGAAATGATTGATCTTCTGATACAGCTTCGGACGCCCAAACTTTCAAAAGATTTCAAACCATCGGTTATCAATGAGATTTTGAGTGATTCCCTCCAACCGTTATCGGATGAGGACTTGCGTCCGATGTCCGAGGCAATTGAAAATATGGATACGATGAATCTGAATCTAAAGTCTCGTCAAATGGCATATCAGGCAGCAGAAAAGATTCAGCAGGTATTTCAAAAATATAATGCTTTGGTACTATATGAAAAAGCAAATGCTTATCAGGAAAAGATAAAAGAATATGATAAATTGCAAATAGAAAAGAGCCATCAAGGGAAATTGCTGGAGGAATGTAAGGCAAAGGTGGAAACGTTAAAAAAAGAATTAGAGGAAATAGAGGCAGAGCGTATTTCGAGAGAAAAGGAAAAAGAAACATTAAATCAGAGTGATGCATGGAATCTGAAAAAACGCGAATCTGAGTTGAAACAAAGCATCTATGAAAGCGAGACAACAATTGTAGAAAAACAGGATTTTTTAGAGACCAAGAAAGACCAACAGTTAGAAATTGAAGCACGTAAAAAAGAGCAGGAGTCACGGTGTTTTGAAGAAGAAAAGGAAGTAAATGAGTTGTTGGAAGAAATGCAGTCGGAGGCAGAAGATATGGCTTTTGAAGAGCATACATTTTTTCAACAGGAATTTATACAAAATATGGACAGAGATAGCTCCTATGATACCCATGAGAAACAATTTCGGGATACGCACGAAAAGATTAGGGAGACTTTGGAAATCTTAAAGGAGACAAGATATCTTGAACGCCAAGTGGATGAAATGATGCAGCAGCGTGAACAGATTAGAAAAGGGTTGGATCAGGAAGAACGACGTCAGGCTGAAATGGGAACGCAGTTTGTACAAGTTCAGAGTGATTGGAAGGACCAAGTTTATCGTTGGAATATGTCCAATAAGGAATTAGTATTGGATGCAACAAAAATGGAATATTTTTCTCGATTTATTGATTCTTATGAGATGAATTCCGATTTTACGCAGGTGCGACAACAAATCAATGAGACAAAAATGCAGATTCAATGGAAATTGGATTCAAAATGGCACGAAACCGAAAAAGAGCTTCAGGAAAAAATGAAAGAATATCAGGAGGTACAAGAGGAATGGGAGGCATGGAATCATCAAAAAGAGCCGGAACCTCCACGAAGTGAGGCTGTTATAAAAAACAGAAAACGATTGGATAAACTTGGAATTCCTTATCACGAATTTTATAAAGTGATTGAATTTGGCAATGGAATGGATGAGAAATCCTGCAATCATCTCGAAGAGGCGTTGCTAAATATGGGAATACTAGATGCTCTTATTGTCGAAGAACAGTACCGGGATCAAGTTCTTACCCAGGCAGCAGGTTGTGAAGAACGTTATTTGTTTGTACAGCAGTACCAGCCGGAAAGAAGTTTGCTGGATGTGTTAGAATTGAATGATGAGGTAAATAATATTTTTTCCAATCAGCGACTTATTGGAATTCTTTCGAATATTGCTTATGAGGACAGCGGTGTTGTGTCAATTCGTCAGGATGGAAGCTATCAGTTGGGAATCATTAATGGTACGATAACCGGCGAGTATGAAGCTGGATTATTGGGGAGTCGTGCACGAGAAAGAAATCGTCTTGCAAAAATCGCAGAGTGTGAAAAAAGAAGGGAGGAAATTTCTGGAGAAATATCCAAACTGCACATGGAAAAGGAGCAATTGGAGGAAAGAAAAGCAGTTCTGCAGCAAGAGTATGACAGTTTGCCGGAGGAAAAGGAAACACGTCGCATTTGTCTTGAACTGGAAAAAATAGAACAGAAGATTACACAGATTGAACAAGAAAAGACACAGGTTGAAACTAAAATTTCTATGCTGCGGGAAAGTCTTCGTAAAAAAAAGGAACGAGCATATGAGATTGCAAGGAAGCTGTATCTTGATTGTACATATGCAGTTTTTGAGCGGGCAGCCAGTGCGGCAGAACGATATGATAAACTGTTGATGCAGTTACTTTCTGCTCATAAGATGTATCTGCGAAGCAGTCAGACGATACGGGCATTGGAAGAGCAATTTGATAATCTGGAAACCGACATGGAACGGATTCGATATGATATATCGATTGCAGAAAGAACACTTGGAAAATGTAGGAAAGAGCTGGAATCTATTTGCGAGCAATTAAAGTTGACAGATTATGAAGAAATAAAGGAGCGATTGGATGCTTGTGTGAAATGGTTGGAAGATTATCCGAAGCGTTCACAGGAATGTGTTCGAAAATTGGCGGAGAATGAAGGCCGTATCGAACAGCTGCGGGAACAACTCGAAAACTCACAGGACAAGATTGCAAGATGTGAGAAAAAGAGGGACTATCTAAAAAAAGTCTATCTTGCGGAAAAAAATTTAAACTATGTTCCTTTGGAAGAAGATATTCCTTTGGGAGAAATGTGTAAAATAATAGAGACAGAAATTGGCGGATTGAATCGAAACGAAGTGAATCAGAAATTGAATCAGGTCTATTATGAGAATCGAGGTGCTCTGAATGAGTATCAACTGATTTTGACAAAACTTTTTGAAGAGATAGATTTGGAAAATGTGGAGGACCGGATGAATGCACAGAGAATTGATATTCAGGCACGTTATCAGGGAACTCAGATTTCATTTGTTCAATTGCCACAATATTTAAAAGAAGATATTGCAGAACTTGAGGATTTGATTAAGGCGGGAGACCGCGAACTCTTCGAGGATATACTTGCCAATACAGTAAGCCGAAAAATTCGTGGAAAAATCAATGCTTCCAATGCTTGGGTAGAGAAAATGAATCATTTGATGAATGGGATGAACACGTCAAGTGGTTTGAAACTGAGCCTTCGCTGGCGGAGTAAGACGGCAGAAAGCGAAGAACAACTGGATACCAGAGATCTTGTTCAATTATTAAAAAAAGATTATCGATTGATGAGTGTGGAAGAAGCTTCTAGATTGTCAACACATTTTCGTTCTAAAGTAGATGAAGCGAGAAGAAATACCAAAGACAATGATGGCGAAGTATCTTTTTATCAGGTGATGAAAGAAACATTGGATTATCGAAAATGGTTTGAATTTCAATTGTTTTCGCAGAAAACAGGAGAGCGCCTTAAGGAATTGACCAACAATGTATTTGGGACATTTAGTGGTGGTGAAAAAGCGATGTCGATGTATGTTCCGTTATTTTCGGCAGTTGTTGCAAAATATCAAGGAGGAAGAGAAGATGCTCCGAGACTTATTTCTCTTGATGAGGCTTTTGCAGGAGTGGATAATCGTAATATCAGAGATATGTTCCGTCTGATGACAGAATTCGAATTTGATTTTATTATCAATTCACAGGTCCTTTGGGGAGATTGTGATACTCTAGATGCATTGGCAATTTACCAATTGCAACGTCCACAAAATGCAAAGTTTGTTACTGTTATGCCATATTTGTGGAATGGACATGCCAAAGAATTTTTGGAAAATGAACGGATGGTAGAACAGAGGAGTGAAGAGATTGGATAGATTTGAAAACGAATGCTTGTTGTATTTTCGTTCAGAAAAAATATGGGCTCGGATTTTTAAAGCTTTTCGAAAAAAATACATTTCCTACGGCTATTTTACCGGAACGGTAAAAATAACGGGATTGTCTTTAGAGGATGTTGAGGTACTTGAAGGGTTCTTCGGGAAAAATTTTCACGGAAAGAAGAGCGCTTCGATATCTGCCGTATCATTTGAAAAAGCATTATCCTTAAGTCGGTTTCGTGATATTTCCGTGGAGCATTTGCTTGAGTTGTATTTTGGAGAACCGGTGCAGGGAAAAAAACAACAAGAGGCAGCGTGGCAGAACCAATGTGAAAGAATATGGAATGATTTTACAGAAAGGTATAGTGGCACGAGAGCAGAGGAATTTTTCCCTATTATAAAAGAAGAAATCAAAGTCATTAGAAAAGAACCATTAGAACATTGGAATGAGCAATTGGAACTGGCGGCAAATATTATAGCAGCCCTTCCGTATCATACCAATCGAATCGAATATCTTGCAATATTTGCATCTCATGTGACGGGCAATCCACATGCGTTTGACGCAGGTACGTTGTCGGGCAGTTTGCTACACCGATTAGTAGAACGCATTGTTGAAAAGAGACAGATTTCCTTGCCGGAGAACAAAGTTTTTCCTTCTTTAAAAAGACATAGGAGTTATCTGTCAGTTGGTCTGATGCTGGATCATGTGTCGAATTATATAATGTTTTATGGAATTTCTGCAAAGAAAAAGGATGGGGCAATGCATAGCGGTATCGAAGGATTTTTACAGGAAAAGGATATGGTGCAAGTACCGCTGGCGGTACTCGCAAAATGGGAGAAGATTGAGTGTCCGAATCAACGAATCAGAATCGTGGAAAATCCATCCATTTTTGCAATGTTATGTGAAAAAGCAACGGGCGATGAGGCTTATATGTGCATGAATGGACAACCGCGATTTTCTGCAATTCTTAGTTTGGAACTTTTGGCAAGATCGGGTACAAAAATATACTATGCGGGAGATTTAGATCCGGAAGGCTTGTTGATTGCTCAAAAATTGGCATCATATTATAGTGGTCCTTTTGAATATTGGCATATGAGCGAAGAAGACTATCAAAAAGCCCGGTCTGGTGAGGTAATTAGTAATAAACGATTAAAAATATTAGATCGTATCACAGATTCCAGATTAATGGGAGTGGCAGATGCAATTGCAGCAAGCAAGACAGCCGGGTATCAGGAAAGCATATTTGAATAAAAAATAGGACTGCTTTGGCAGCCCCATTTTTTAAACTCGTTTCATCATGGCAAATTCAATTTGCGTTCCAGAATGCGATTGGAAATGAAGTAAAATATACCACAAAATACAAGGGAAAATACAAGGGAAACAATACTGATTTGCATATCCATACTTGAGTTGATGGTTTCGGCTTCCTCAAAGATGTTTGCTTTTAGCATGAATGGAATCAGAATAATCAAGCCGGCAATTTGCTGTACCATATAAATGACACCATAAAAGGCAATGGAAGCGATGACACGGTGGTCACGAACAAATTGTCCCAGGCTGATGGCTGCATAGATTGCCAAAATGGAGTTGGCATAACTTACGATGAGCGTAACGATATTCAGCCAAGAAAAGTCTGAACTCTCAATGAAAAAGTCAATGAATTTTCGAGTTGATTCATAATCAAAGCCGATAGCAGCTAAAGTAAAAATGGCAAGCAATGTGATTCCGATGGTTAGCAATGTCCATATTAAGGAAACAACAAATTTTGTAATCAAAAGTTGATTTGTAGTCGCCGGCAAAGTAAAGGTAAGATAGCCTTCCCTGGTTGCCGTGGAGCGATAATAGCGCAGGCATACGAAAAGATATGGACAGATAAAAGCAAATACTATCGCAAGTACGCCAACGATAGCCCCCAAAGGTAACACAATGGAAAGAAATAGTTCATTGACATCAAAGTGGTTTACAATAGTAAGAAAACCACAAGCCAGTGCTGTCAGGATAGCCAATCCAATGTATACAGGTAAATAAAAGCGGTATGTCGCTTTGAACTCATGTTTAAATAATTTTTTTAACATCTGAATACCTCCCTAAAAAGTGCGTCGACGGATTTATTTTCCTTTTCACGAATGTCATCCACGCTGGATTGCATACGAACCTGACCATTTTGTAAAAAAATGACCTCGTCCAAAACATTTTCTACATCGGAAATAAGATGCGTCGAAATAAGTACGGTTGAATTTTCACAATAGTTACTAACGATAGTATTTAAAATATAATCTCTAGTGGCTGGGTCAACTCCGCCAATCGGTTCATCAAGGCAGTATAGGTTGGCATCTCGGCTCATGGCAAGAACCAGTTGAACTTTTTCCAAGGTTCCTTTTGACATATGTGATAATTTCATGTTTGAGTCAATGTCAAGTTTACCGAGCATATAACTTGCTTTTTCCTTTTGAAAATCTTCGTAAAAATCACTGAAATACTCGAGAAGCTGTGTCACTTTCATCCATCTTGGAAAATAATTGCTGTCCGGAAGAAAGGAAACATGCTGTTTCGTAATAACTCCGGGGGCTTCGCCACCGATGGTGATGGTACCTTGATCGGGTTTGAGCAATCCATTGATAAGTTTCAAGAAAGTGGTTTTACCACTTCCGTTTGGTCCTAAAAGACCTACAATCTTTCCGCACTCAAGGGTAATATCCACATTGTCAAGTGCTAAAGAATTTCCAAAGCGCTTGGTTAATCCCTTTGTCTCTAATATAATCATAATAATCCTCCATTTTAATAAGAATAGTATTAGTACTTATTCCATGATTCATTGATAAATGTCAATTGATTTTCGGGTTCAAAACCCAGTGCGCTCAATTCACACTTTACCTTTTGTAAATACGTAAGAGCCAATTCATTTCGCATTGCTTCTAACATTGAATGGTCGCTGGTGATGCGTCGTCCGGCGGTACGTTCTGTGATGAGAAGGCCATCCCGTTCCAATTCGGCCAGTGCCCGTTGCATGGTGTTGGGATTGACATTTGCCGAAGTTGCCAATTCGCGAACGGATGGAAACGGTTCCCCGGGGTGATATTCACCGGATAAAATCAAACGTTTCAACTGTTCCGTCAGCTGGATGTACAATGGACGGTCGTTGGTTAGTTCCCATTGCATAGTATCTTCTCCTTTCTGTATTATTGTGTTAATCACTTAATACAATAATACACACAAAGAAAGGGGATGTCAAGTAAAAATGAAAAAAAAATGAAATGTTCGTAAAATTCGACGGGATTCTCCTTTTATTGCTTTACTTTTTTTGGCGATAGTGCTAAAATGATTCTTAGTGATAAATAATTTCAATTAAGGAGGATTCTATAAAAATGGCTAGAGCAAAACAATCCATGGATGGAAATACAGCTGCCGCTCATGTGGCATATGCCTACACAGAAGTAGCTGGTATCTATCCGATTACCCCTTCTAGTCCTATGGCTGATACCGTTGACCAGTGGTCTGCAGCAGGACAGAAGAACATTTTTGGAAACACAGTAAAAGTAGTAGAGATGCAATCAGAGGCTGGTGCAGCAGGTACCGTACATGGTTCTCTTGCAGCAGGTGCCCTTACTACCACATTTACTGCTTCCCAGGGACTTCTTTTGATGATTCCTAATATGTACAAGATTGCAGCAGAGCAGCTTCCTTGTGTATTTGATGTATCTGCGCGTACCGTATCTACACAGTCTTTGAACATTTTTGGTGATCATAGTGACGTTTACGCATGTCGTCAGACAGGTTTTGCTATGCTTGCTGAGACAAATCCGCAGGAAGTTATGGATTTGAGTCCGGTTGCTCATCTTGCAGCTTTGGAAGGAAAAGTTCCATTCATTAACTTCTTTGATGGATTCCGTACTTCTCACGAGATTCAGAAAATTGAGAAATGGGATTATGAAGATTTGAAAGAAATGTGCAACATGGACGCTGTAGAAGAGTTCCGTCAGCATGCGTTGAATCCGGAGCATCCGGCTATGCGTGGTTCTCATGAAAATGGTGACGTATTCTTCCAGCATCGTGAAGCATGTAACCCGGTTTATGATGCTTTGCCGGCAGTTGTTGAAAAATACATGGCTAAAGTAAATGCAAAATTGGGAACGGATTATGATTTGTTTAACTACTATGGAGCTGCAGATGCAGATCGCGTTATCATTGCGATGGGTTCCATTTGTGATGTTGCAGAAGAAGTTATTGACTATTTGACAGCAAAAGGCGAAAAAGTTGGTTTGATTAAAGTTCGTTTGTATCGCCCATGGTCTTCGGAGCACCTTTTGAAAGTAATTCCTAAGACTGCTAAGAAGATTGCTGTACTTGACCGTACAAAGGAGCCTGGTACACTTGGTGAACCACTTTACCTCGATGTGGCTGCTACACTTCGTGAAGCTGGCTTGAATGATATCGTTTTGACTGGCGGACGTTATGGACTTGGTTCCAAGGATACACCACCTTCATCTGTATTTGCAATTTACAAAGAGTTGGAGAAAGATGCACCAAAACCTCGTTTTACAATTGGTATTGTAGACGATGTTACAAACTTGAGTCTTCCGGAAGTAAAACCGGCTCCTATCACATCTGCAGAAGGTACTGTAGAATGTAAATTCTGGGGTCTTGGTGGAGATGGTACAGTAGGTGCAAATAAGAACTCTACAAAGATTATCGGTGACCACACAGACAAATATATCCAGGCATACTTCCAGTATGACTCCAAAAAGACAGGTGGTATCACAATTTCCCATCTTCGTTTTGGTGACAAACCTATCAAGAGTCCTTACTACATCAATCAGGCAGATTTTGTAGCTTGCCACAACCCATCATATGTAGTAAAAGGATACAAGATGGTTCAGGATGTTAAACCAGGTGGAATCTTTATGATTAACTGCCAGTGGTCGGATGAAGAGCTTGACAAACATATGCCGGCTGCTTCTAAGAAGTACATTGCGGACAACAACATCCAACTTTACACCATTAATGCGATTGATAAAGCTATTGAAATTGGTATGGGTAAACGTACCAATACCATTCTTCAGTCTGCATTCTTCAAATTGGCTAACATCATGCCAATCGATGAAGCAGTTGAATATATGAAAGCAGCAGCAAAGAAATCTTATTCTAAGAAGGGTGATGCTGTTGTTGAAATGAACTACAAAGCAATTGATGCTGGTGTAGATGCGGTTCATAAAGTAGAAGTTCCAGCTTCTTGGTCAAATCCGGAAGCAGATGCTCCTGCAAAAGAACTGACAGGACGCCCTGAAGTTGTTAAGATGGTTAAAGATCTTCTTGAGCCAATCTCATTGATGGATGGAGACAGTCTTCCGGTTTCTGCATTCAAAGATATTGCAGATGGTCAGTTTGAATTGGGTGCTTCCGCTTATGAAAAACGTGGAACGGCCGTTATGGTTCCAGAGTGGGATCCAGAAAGCTGTGTACAGTGTAACAGTTGTGCATTTGTATGTTCTCATGCAACCATTCGTCCATTTATCCTGGATGAAAATGAAGTGAAAGTTGCTCCTTCACAGATTAAACTTGCAGACGCAAAACATGCAGTAGCAGATGGTATGAAATTTACAATGACAGTTTCTCCATTAGACTGTATGGGATGTGGCGAGTGTATTACCGTTTGTCCTGCTGCTGCAAAAGGCGCTATCAAAATGGTTCCACAGGAATCTCAGGCAGAACAGCAGCCAGTATTTGATTATCTTGTAGCCAATGTTGGTAAGAAAGATATCAAACCGGTATTTACCGATGCTACTCCAATTGGTTCTCAGTACAATCAGCCACTTCTCGAGTTCTCCGGAAGTTGTGCAGGATGTGCAGAGACATCTTATGCTCGTCTTGTTACTCAGTTGTTTGGTGAGCAGATGTATATTTCCAATGCAACAGGATGTTCCTCTATCTGGGGTGGTCCGGCTGCTACATCACCATACACAGTAAACAAAGATTCTAAACAGGGTCCAGCTTGGTCAAACTCCTTGTTCGAGGATAACGCTGAGCATGGTCTTGGTATGTACATTGGTCAGAAAGTTCTTCGTGAGCAGACCATGGACAAAGTAAAAGAATTGGCTGCTTCCGACAAAGCATCTGCGGAATTGAAAGCTGCTGCTGATAAATTCTTTGAGACAAAAGACAACACCAAAGCAAATACTCCTGCTGCCAAAGCTTTGATTGCTGAAATCGAAAAAGCTGCTGCTGCCGGCTGTGAACTTTCCAAAGAAATTTTGGATAAGAAACAGTATCTTGCTAAGAAATCCGTATGGATCTTCGGTGGTGACGGATGGGCTTACGACATCGGATTCGGTGGATTGGATCACGTACTTGCATCCGGTGAAAATGTAAATGTTATGGTATTTGACACAGAAATGTATTCCAATACAGGTGGTCAGGCATCTAAAGCTTCTAACATCGGTGAAGTTTGTCAGTTTGCTGCTGCCGGAAAAGAAATTGGTAAGAAGAGCCTTGCTGAGATTGCTATGAGTTATGGTTATGTATATGTTGCTCAGATTGCTCTTGGTGCAAATCCTGCACAGGCTGTAAAAGCAATTGCAGAAGCAGAAGCTTACAACGGACCATCTTTGATTATCGGTTATGCACCTTGCGAACTCCACGGTATCGCTAAGGGTGGTATGAATCATTGTCAGGATGAGATGAAGAAAGCTGTTAAGGCTGGATATTGGAACTTGTTCAGTTTCAATCCAGACTTGAAAGCAGAAGGAAAGAATCCATTTACTTTGACATCCAAAGAAGGAGATGGTTCTTACCAAGACTTCCTGAATAACGAAGCACGTTATACACGTTTGATCAAACCATTCCCAGAAAGAGCAGAAAGACTGTTCAAAGAATCTGAGGAAGCTGCAAAGGCACGTTTTGAGCACTTGCAGAAATTGGTTGAATTGTATAAATAATTTTTATATCCAATAAGAAAATGCAAGAGACTGTAGCAAAAAACAGTCCCATATAAGGAATGAATTGTGTCAGGTATTCGTTGACAAGGTTTT
>JALEKC010000185.1 GCA_022769325.1 Eubacterium sp.
GTAAAAAAAGACATCGTTTCTTTGGAACGTGAGATTCGTGCCCTGGAAGAGACGATGCAGACTGCTTCCGGCGATGAATTAACTGCCCTTTTGGAACGCTACCATCGGATGCAGACAGAATTTGAGACCAAAGACGGATATGCCTGCAAAAGCCAGATTATGGGGATCATCAATGGACTTGGTTTTGTGGGAAATGACATTGACAAATCGATCAACACCCTATCAGGCGGGCAAAAAACCCGCGTTGCACTGGGAAAACTTCTTTTGCTAGAGCCCGATTTATTGATTCTTGACGAACCTACAAACCATCTGGACCTAGCCTCCATTCAATGGTTGGAATCCTATCTTTCCAATTACAAAGGAAGTGTCCTGATCGTTTCCCATGACCGCTATTTTCTTGACCGCATTGCAAACAAAGTGGTGGAATTGGACCATGGAAAGGCCACCGTATTTAAGGGAAATTACAGTGATTATGCTCAGAAAAAGGAAATTTTGCGTCGGGATGCCATGAAACAATACGAAAATTACCAGCAGACCCTTCGCCATCAGGAACAGGTCATTGAAAAACTTCGTTCCTTTAATCGTGAAAAATCCATCAAGCGCGCGGAGAGCCGCGAAAAAATGTTGGAAAAGATGACACCGGTGGACAAACCCATCACCGAGGAAAGGTCCATGCATTTTTCTCTGGTTCCGGAAAAAGAAAGCGGAAAAGATGTGTTGCGCGTAGAAAATTTTGCGAAATCATTTGGTAACTTACCTCTTTTCCACGATGTGTCTTTTGAATTGTTCCGTGGAGAACGTGTGGCTTTAATCGGCAAAAATGGGACGGGAAAAACCACACTTCTTAAGATACTTTGTGAACTTGAGACACCCGATCAGGGAAGTGCCATCCTGGGAACCAATGTGGAAATCGGTTATTATGACCAGGAACACAACGTCTTACATGAGGACAAAACCATCTTTGATGAGATTCATGATGACTATCCGGACTTGACAAATACAAAAATCCGCTCGGTTCTTGCCGCTTTTCTATTTACCGGCGAAGATGTATATAAAAAAATATCCTTGTTGAGTGGAGGAGAAAAAGGGCGTGTTTCTTTAGCAAAACTAATGCTTTCCAAGGCAAATTTTCTTCTTTTGGACGAGCCAACAAACCATTTGGACATTGATTCCAAAGAAATATTGGAAGATGCCCTCAATCATTATACTGGAACTGTCTTATACGTATCTCACGACCGCTATTTTATCCAAAAAACGGCCACACGTATTTTGGACTTGACCCAGGAACAAATTCTTTCCTACGACGGCGATTATGATTATTATCTCGAAAAACGGGAATTGGTGGAAGCACGTTATCTCTCCCATGGAGAGGAGAGAATTTCAAAGGATGAATCTCCTTCCAGTGGCAAATTGGATTGGAAAGTGCAAAAGGAACGGGAAGCAAAAAAAAGAAAGCTGGAGTCTGCTTATGAAAAAGCCGAATTGCAAATCCAGAAATTAGAAGAGGAAATGGCTCAAATTGAGGAAGAGATGTCTTTACCGGAATATGCTTCCGACGTTGCCAAATTAACAGAGCTTAGCAGGAAGAAAGAACAATGCGAAAAAACTATGGAAGAAGCTATGGAAAAATGGGAGCAGGCCGCACAGGCTTTGGAGGAGAATTCACTTTCCAACTGCTGAATCCTATCCGGCATATCGACAAAGAAAAAAGAATATATGAAGAAAGCGGCAGTCTGAAAACTGCCGCTGTATCATTTGCATTCAAATTTTTAAATTTCTACATCCTCGGTATAATCAATATTATCATACCCGAATCCAAACATATGATAAAATTCACTCCAATATTCTTCAATATCGCCAAGTTTACCGATGGATTCTGTATCTACATTATCCCAGATTTCTGCAATTCTATCTTGAATTTCCGGTCGCATCTCATAATCATCCAGACGAATTCGCCCCTTCTCATCGGTTTCCACGTCACCCGGAAGTTTTTCCAAGAAAAGACGATGCATCTGTTCGATACATCCCTCATGGAGACCTGCCTCTTTCATCACACGATACAACAGTGAGATATAAAGCGGAACAATCGGAATCGCCGAACTAGACTGGGTAACAAGTGCTTTATTTACCGATATGTATGCTTTCAATCCCAGATTAGCAAAATCCTGATTCATTTTTACTGAAGTATCATACAGATGTTTTTTGGCCTGTCCGATACTTCCTTCTTTATAAATCGGATGAGTAACTTTCGGGCCAATATAGGAATATGCCAGCGTTATGGCGTTTTCTTTTACCACACCGGCATCGGTAAGGGTCTTAATCCAATCATACCAATCTTCACCACCCATAACCTGAATGGTGGCCTCAATTTCCTCTTCGGTAGCTACCGGCACCGTCACTTCTTTTATTTCATTTGTCCGAAGATCAATGGTTCTATTGGTAAACGGCTCTCCAACGGTTTTTAATACCGAAGAAACTGTAGTACCGTCTGCCAGCGTTCTTCTTGGGGCAGCCATACTGTAAACAATCATGTCCACTTGTCCAAAATTTTCTTTGATACAAGTGATGACTTCCTCTTTCATCTCCTTAGAAAATCCGTCTCCATTAAAGGACTTTGCAAAATATCCATCCTCTGTTGCGATTTTTTCAAAGGCCTGTGTATTATAATAACCCGCCGTGGCAGTACGTTTTCCTTTTGCTTCTCTCTCAAACGCTACTCCAATGGTATCGGCACCATATCCATAGGTTACTGCAATACGGGATGCCAGACCATATCCTGTGGAAGAACCGATAACAAGAACCTTTTTTGCTCCTTCCACCTGTGGTTTCTTCTTGATATACTCAATCTGTCTTCGCACACTTTCTTCACATCCTTTTGGATGGGCTGTGGTACATATAAATCCTTTCACTTTTGGCTCAACTACCATTTTAATCCTCCAATCTTTATCTCATAATTACATAAAATAATATCATAAAGAAGTGTAAGACACTTCCAGCGATAACAAATAAATGAAAAATCGAATGCATGTACCGTTTTGTTTTTCCTATCTCATACAAAACAGCACCTATGGTATAGGCAATTCCCCCACTAATCAGATAAACCATCCCTCCTAGTCCAAGAAGTTCAATCGTGGGTTTTATAAAAAAGATAATGCACCAGCCCATACCAAGGTAACATATCATAGCCATTTTTTTGTATTTTTCCAAGTCAATGGCTGTAAAGGTGGCTGCCCCCAGACAGCATGCCCATACGATACCAAAGATTACAAAGGCAATTACCGGATGTGTATTTCGGATTCCCGCCAGGGTAATGGCAGTATAAGTACCGGCGATCAAAAAATATATGGTGCAATGATCAATAATCTGAAATACTTTTTTGGCTTTTTCTGCTGTCAGTCCATGATAAATACTTGACATGGTATACAAAGCCACCATAGTACCTCCATAAATTGCCGATGACACTACAGCCCATGCATCTCTTTTTATTGCAGAAAAAATGACACATAATACAAGCGCTGCCACAGCAAGAGAACCCCCAACGATATGAGAAACCATATTAAATATCTCTTCTCCTCTGGTATAATCCGGAAGCGTTCGATCACTTAATCTGGTTCTTTTCTTTTTACCCATCTTTTTTCCTCCATATCTAAATTATACTCCCATTGCATTACATAGTCCCATGGAAAGCACAAGACTCATTCCAATCAAAAGCAAATTTTTACATTTGGCTTTTTTAAGTAAAAACAGATTCAACCCATAAATGGCAAAAATCATAATCAGTATGGTAAACCATGGATAATCTTTATTTTGTCCCAAAGTCATACTGGATTGAATCAACCCCGTCATTACAGTTAATAAAAGACCGGATACAATTACTTTTATGGACTTTTTAATGTTGATAAACACGTCAATGTTTTCCAAATATTCATATAAATGATAAATTACATCAAATACTGCCGCAGAAGCCATGACGCTTACGGCAAAGCCTACAGCAGCCATCCAGAATCCACCAAGCGTCATACCGGAAACATGAACGCCATAGGCATATCCGATTCCGGATAACGTTTTGCATAAAATGGAGCCGGGCAAAATATTTACAATCAAAATCAAATAATTATAAAATGAACTCTCACTGATATAATCCGGTACAAACAATCCATCCGCGATGGTCAGATAAGCATCTCCTCCACCAAAAGAAATCAGGGAAGATGCAACCCCCTTTACAAAAAACAGGGAGGTATCTTTTGCAAAATACAGCCATGCCGGCAAACTGAGAATCAGTGCAAAACACAGCCATGCCGTCACATCCATCACAATAGGTTTGAGCATTTTTTTCCGTTTCTTTTTCTTTTTATAAGAACTTTTTACAAAACTGTGGATGGACAATACAATCATAACTCCTCGTATGGTCCATGTCACAATACTATTATCAATCACTTTTGCTTTCCCGATGCACAAGAGGTAAACTGCTGCCACAATGCAAACCGGCATCATTTTCTGCCAATTAAATTTACAATCCGTAACCAGAATAGCAAAAAAAGCAATGGCCAGCATTTCTATCGTGGAAATGGAAAATAAGGGCGTGGCATCCACTTGAAAAATACGGTAAAGATACCGGCCGGCCGTAAGGACAAATACTCCAAGACATACCCCCCATGCTTTCATGCGATGCCTTTTCACAATGTAATCCTGAAATGCGCTGTGTATATATTCTGTCAACAAGCACATAATAAATGCGGTAATTCCAATGGAAGCATATTGAATCTGGGTTAATATTCTGTTATTTAACCCATCCATCCCTGCCATCATCAAAATCGTCAAAGCCGCGCCTGGAAATGCCATGGCAACTGCTGCCAAAATCATTCCCTTTTTTCCGGCAACATTTTTTCCCACTCCCGCCGCGATTTCAACCGGAAGTGCCCCCGGGGTCAAGGCCGCTGCCACAATGTCTTTTTCATATTCTTCTCCCGTAATCAAACCCTTTTCTTCTACAATTTCTTTCTGAATCACTGGAATCAGTGCATTTCCGCCTCCAAAACCAATTAGGCCTATTTTTAACATGGAGACTGTCATCTGTATTAGTTTTTTCACGTTTTTTCCTCATCTGATAAAAGATGAAACAAAGCGGATTTGTAAATTAAAACCAATTTTACATCTTTATCACAATATCGATTCTTTAAAAATTCTATGGTCTTATAACTATATAATAGTAGCAAAATGCCAAGGGCTGCTATTTGAATTTCCGGAAGAAATGGCAGACAAAAAAAGAAAATCACTGCCAAGCCAAAGCCCATACTGATATATCGAAACAGCCGACTGACTGTCACAGACAGCTCCACTGTCTGTAACAGATTCAACAGACGTCTGCTCAAATGCTCCTCACTATTTTTTGTCAATACAAAATAAATATCACAAAAAATATCCATGCACTCTTTCTTCTTTAATTTGGCACAATACTCTTTATACCGTTTTCTTCCAAATTCTTTCTGCATCAACTTTCCCAATATACTAACCAATGCTTCGTTCTCCTTCGGTTTCCGACTTATCTTTATAGTATTCGGCAATACCTTGTTTGGTTATTCACAAAAGGCTAGCAAAATTTATAGATAGTAGTGGATGTAAAGGTATCTCCGGCTTTTAAGACACATGACTCAAAAGTCGGAACATTGATGGAATTTGGGAAAAACTGTGTTTCAAAGCAAACACCGTCTCGCTTGGTATAAACAACACCTTCTTTTCCCTCTTCTCTTTCAATGAAGTTTCCGGTGTAAAGCTGCATTCCCGGAAGATCGGTATAAACTTCCATGGTTCTTCCACTGGTTTTTTCGGAAACTTCTGCCACTTTTTCCACACCTTTTTCTTTTTTGTCCAGAACATAATTGTGATCATACCCACCAGCAAGAATCAGTGGTTGGTAATCTGCCTCAATGTCCTTGCCGATAACCTTTTTACTGCGGAAATCCATAGGTGTTCCCGTTACGTCTATAATATTTCCATTAGGGATCAAATCTTCTGTGGTTTCCGTAAATCCATTTGCCTGAATCCAAACCTCATGGTCCGTTATTTCTCCACCGTCATGTCCTTTTAAATTAAAATAGGAGTGATTGGTCACATTACATAAGGTATCCTTGTCGGATTTCGCTTTGTAATCCAATTTTAACTCGTTGTCATCCGTCAGGGTATAAGTTACCGAAATCTCAAGGTTTCCCGGATAACCCTGCTCCATATCCGGACTGATGCGTGAAAAAGTTACGCTATTGTCACCAGTCTGGGCCTGATACATCACTTTATTATACCCCGGTGTTCCTCCATGAAGATTATTTTTTCCATCATTTTTCTCTAATTCATAAGTCGTTCCATTTAATTCAAATCTGGCATCTCCAATACGATTTCCATGACGTCCGATGAAGGAACCAAAGAAACAGCCGTTGACTTCATAGGCAGCCACAGTGTCAAAACCAAGAACAACATCTGCTAAATTGCCCTCTTTGTCAGGTACATATAAAGATACCACATTGGCACCATAATCAATTAACTTAGCTTTCATGCCATTTTTGTTTTCCAAAATGTACATGGTCACCTCTTCACCCTTACTTGTTGTTCCAAAATTCACTTTCTCAATACTCATTCTTTTACCTCTTTTCTTATTTCTATTCCCAATTCTTCCAATTGCTTTTCATCTACAATATTCGGGGCATCTGTTAAAAGACAGGACGCGTCTTTCACTTTCGGGAATGCAATGACTTCGCGAATACTGTCTTCTTTTGCCATCAGCATCACAAGACGGTCTAAACCATAAGCCAGTCCTGCATGAGGGGGTACTCCATACTTAAAGGCATTCAAAAGGAATCCAAACTGTTCATGCGCAGCCTCTTTCGTAAATCCGAGACACTCAAACATTTTTTCCTGAATATCATTTTGGTGAATACGCACGGAGCCTCCGCCGATTTCCGTTCCATTTAATACAATATCATAGGCTTTGGCACGAACTTTTCCCGGCTCGGTATCAATCAATTCCAGATCTTCTTCCATCGGCATGGTAAATGGATGATGCATGGCCTGATAACGTCCCAGTTCCTCATTGTATTCCAATAGCGGAAATTCCGTAACCCAGAGGAAATTGTAAACATTTTTATCCAAAAGTTCCATTCTCCTCGCCAATTCCAAACGAAGATTTCCCAAGACATCATAAACCACTTTGTTTTTATCTGCGGCAAACAAAAGAAGGTCTCCCGGTTTGCCATCCATGGTTTTTACCAAAGCATCCAATTCTTCTTCCGTCATAAATTTGGCGAAGGAAGACTTGTAAGTACCATCTTCATTAATACAGAGATAAGCAAGTCCTTTGGCACCATATTCTTTTGCAAAATCTACCAGGAAATCAATTTTTTTGCGTGGCATGGCTCCCTGTCCCGGAGCATTGATACCTCGTACGGAACCACCATTTTCAATCGCTCCTGTAAATACACCAAATCCGCAGCCCCTGACTACTTCCGTAACATCCTGAAGTTCCATACCAAAGCGGGTATCCGGTTTATCCGAACCAAAGCGGTCCATTGCCTCCTGCCAGGTGATACGTGGAATCGGCAACGGCACGTCCACACCAATGGTTTCTTTGAACAACTTCTTCAACAATCTCTCATTGACATCAATGACATCATCTACATCGACAAAAGAAAGTTCCATATCAATCTGGGTAAATTCCGGCTGGCGGTCTGCTCGTAAATCCTCATCCCGGAAACATTTTACAATCTGAAAATAGCGGTCATAACCGGAACACATCAAAAGCTGTTTAAACAACTGAGGAGACTGTGGCAAGGCATAAAAATTTCCCGGATGAACGCGACTTGGTACCAGATAATCTCTCGCCCCCTCCGGCGTACTCTTTGTCAACATCGGCGTCTCGATTTCCAAAAATCCTTCTTCTGCCAAAAACTGTCTTGTCAATGTGGCAACCTGACTCCGCATCATCAGATTTCTCTGCAAATCCGGACGTCTCAAATCCAAAAAGCGATAGCGCAGACGCAAATCGTCCTTGGTCTTGCTATTTTCTTCAATTGGAAAAGGTGGTGTCTCTGATTCCGACAAAATACGGATATCTTTTGCCCGCACCTCAATAGCTCCTGTCTTCAGATTTTCATTGACGGCACCAGAACGATGTTCCACAACACCGGTAACAGCGATTACAAATTCTGCACGAAGTTTGGTAGCCTTTTCAAAGCCTTCGGAACCGGTGTCACTTTCCTCAAAGATTAATTGTATAATTCCAGAGCGGTCCCGTAAATCAACAAAGATGATTCCGCCCTTATTTCTGCTCTTTTGGACCCAACCCATCACGGTGACGGTTTGTCCTACCTGTTCTGTGGTAAGTTCTGCGCATCGACATGTGCGGCGCAGTCCTTTCATAGATTCTGCCATTTTTTCAACATTCCTTTCTAATCAGCAAAAAATTCCTGTATTTCTTCATATCCATCTTTTGCCAATAATTCTTTCTGAAATTTCTTATTTTTCTTCATCACATTGATGCTGATTTTATATCCTTTTTCCCGTTCTTCTTTGGCTAGGGAGATTACCTTCTGCATCAATTCCGGTGTGGCTTTCTTATCAATCAAATATGCCTTTTTCTTTCCACCGGTTGGCACTTTGAAATCACGCTCCAGAAGAAGCATGACAATTCGTTCAAAGCCAATGGAAAATCCACAGGCACAAGTATCGTTGCCGGTAAATTTACCAATCATTTCATCATAGCGTCCACCGCCACCTACCGAACCGCCAAATTCATCCATGGAAATCTCAAAAATCGGCCCGGTATAGTAACTCATCCCCCGAACCAGTGTCGGGTCAAAAGCAATCTTAAAATCGGCGGATTTAGTAGCTTCTACGGTGGAAATAATGGTTTCCATGTCTTCTGCTGTTCCTTCTTCCATAAAATCACCCAATTTGTCTTTCAAATAGCGAACGCCGGCAATATCATTGGTGACAGTCTCAAACAATTCCTTACACATCTCTACGGATTTTTTCTCATATCCGGCTTCCAGTAACTCAGCGGTCACACCTTCCATGCCGATTTTATCCATTTTATCCAAAATAATGAAAACCGAATCATATTCTTCCTCTGGGAATCCACAATATGCTGCCATGGCCTTCAAAATCTTTCGATTGTTGATGCGAATGGTAAAATTAGTAAAATCCAATTTCCCAAGCAACGTAGTGGTTGCCAGAATCAGTTCAATCTCTGCCAAAATAGACGGCTCACCCAAAATGTCAATATCGCATTGCATAAATTGACGGAATCGTCCTCGCTGCGGCCGGTCTGCCCTCCATACATTTCCCATTTGAAGTGCTTTAAACGGAGCACTCAATTCATTGGCATGATTGGCATAATATCTTGACAATGGCACCGTCAAATCGTAACGCAGACCACTGTCCACCAAATCCGCTTCACATTCTGCCTGATCCAGTTTTAACTTTTCTCCTCGTTTTAATATCTTAAAGATTAATTTTTCATTTTCCCCTCCCTGTTTGCTGCAAAGGCTTTCAATATGTTCTACACAAGGGGTTTCAATGGACGAAAATCCAAAAGTTCCATAGGTTTCTTTTATCAATCCGATTACATAATCCCGGATTTCCATTTCTTTTGGCAAAATATCTTTCATACCGGTTACCGGCTTCTTTTTCAATGCCATTATGCATTACCTCCAACTTTCCATTTTTCTTTTTATCATCTCGTCAATTCTACTAATGTAATCCTCAACGCTTTTTACATTTTCTACCCGTTCCATCCGGTTTTCCTCCGGAAAAACAAGTTTCGTTGATGCTCCACTGCCAAGAGCCAGTATGGATTGCAATTCCTCCATAATAAAAATATTATAGAGACATTCCTTTCCCGGCTTTGCATAAGCCACATTTTCCTGATTGGTATTTCTTGTGGTATGGGCCTTGTTTTTCTGTCGATACATATAATATGGCTCATACCCGTGTTCTCTGCAAAAATGTTCTGCTTCTTTTTGCATATCCTCGATATACCGGTCTTCCTCATGTATGGCGTCTCCCTGCTCCAACTGCTCTTTTCGCATACGGGAGGCCCGTTTAATAACAAGAGTATGCACCGTGATACTGTCTGGTTTCAGTGACTCTGCTTCCCGCAATGTTCTTTGGAAATCTTCCAAAGTCTCCTCCGGCAGTCCGGCAATCAAATCCATATTGATATTGTCAAATCCAAGTTTTCTTGCTAACAGGTACTTTTCCCGAATGTCTTCGATGGTATGCCTGCGTCCCAAACGTTCCAGTGTATGTTGTTTCATACTCTGGGGATTTATGGATATCCTGGAAACACCATGGGCTTTCATACTGCGAAGTTTCCCTTCGGTAATACTGTCAGGACGTCCCGCTTCCACTGTATACTCTTTTAATTCCTCCTTGGGAATCCAAGTATCAATCATTTGCAAAAGTCTTTCAAATTGCTCTTCCGAAAGAGAAGTAGGCGTTCCACCTCCCAAATATAAGCTGACAATTTGACGGTCCTGCACTAATTTCATGCTCTCTTTCATCTCTTTTTCCAGAGCATCCAAATACTTATCCGTTTTATCCCGGTATCGCTCCACAGGATACGAAGAAAAAGAACAATACGCACAAATGGTAGGGCAGAAAGGAATCCCAATATAGATATTGACACAATTTTTATGCTCCATTCCTTTGGTCAGCTCATACTCCCGCTGTGCCACATCCATGGCTAGTTGTACCTTATCTTCCCGGCATAAATATTCTTCTTTCAAGATCTCTCGAATTTTTGCCGTTTCTTCCCCCTGCATCTTAAGACGCAAAGGAATCTTTGCCGGGCGGATACCGGTTAATATCCCCCAGGGAAGTTCCTTCCCGGAATATTCCTGAAACCATCGGTAGACTTGCTTTTTTATTTGATTTTTCGTATAAGGTCTTGGAAAAAAAGCTTTTTTGTCCTCATTTTCCATATGGCAGCATAACAAATAGCCTTCTGTCGTTTCCCATTCAGGATGTTCCACAATATTCCATTCTTTTTCCGGATAAAAAGCCATGGCAAGTGCCTTTATATCATAGGAAAACTCCTTGCCGGAAATGTCTATTTCAATCATTCTTTTCCTCTCTTATGCGTAAGGATTATTTGCTTGTTCATATCCTATGTCCGTCACCGGACCGTGCCCGGAAAACACTTTTGTTTCACTTGGCAAAACAAGTACTTTCTCTCGCAGGGATTCCAGCAATTCTCTTTCATTTCCCGTGGGAAAATCGGTTCTTCCTACAGATTCCATAAATAGCGTATCTCCACTGAAAAGAACCTTTTCTTCTTCCAGATAGTAGCAACAACTGCCCCTGGTATGTCCCGGTGTATGAATCACTTGAATGGAAATTCCCCCACTCTCAAAAATCTGCTTGTCATGAAGCCACAGGTCGGCTTCGATTTCCTCTGGTCTTCCGGTCATGGCAGATATATTCATTTTGGCATCTCCCAATAATTCCTTTTCCACATCCAAGGCACATATCCGAGCACGCATGCAGTTTTTCAAATCCCGTACCCCTTGAATATGGTCAAAATGTCCATGAGTCAGTAAAATATGATCTATGGTCAATCCCTGCTTTTTTATCCGGGCTGCTATCTGCTCTCCATCATCTCCCGGATCTACCACAAAACAACTTTTGGAATCCTTTTTATGTACTATATAACAATTGGTTCCCACATTGCTAACAATGACAGAATCAATGTTCAAACCATTAATTTCCATATATTATTCCTTTCTGATTTTCATTTTCTATCCAAATTAACCGTTGGAACGACGCTCTATATCAATAACACTTTCCACATTTCGTAACTTTTTAACTAATTTATTGAGCTGTTCCACACCTTTTGTCTCAAATCCAACCACAATGGTTGCTTTATCCTGCTTTGATGTACGCACATTCATGGATTTTACATCAATTTCATTTTCCGTAAATATCTTTGAAACATCAAAGAGCACACCACTTCTGTTGTAAGAATATATCACAATTTCCACCGGATAATAATCTTCATTTTTCTTGGCCTGAGCACTCCACTCTGCCTCAATCAGCCGATTTCTTTCGTCTTCCGGCAAATGAATCATATTGACGCAATCGGTACGATGAATGGAGATTCCACGACCCCTGGTAACAAAGCCTACAATCTCATCTCCCGGAACCGGGTTACAGCATCTGGAAAAACGAACAGCCAAATCGTCCAATCCCATGACAACAATACCACTTTTGTGGCCACCACCTTTTTCAGAACCGGCTTCTGCCCCTTCTCTGTTTCCTTTTGCTTCTTTGGCATTTTCAATGGCTTCTTTAACCTGTTCGTCGGATAGAATACGTTTATTTTTCTTTTCATATTCATAAATCAGCTTGTTGACAACCTGTCCTTCTTTCAAGCCGCCATGTCCAATGGCCGCACAGACGGAATCCCAGTCTTTGAATCCATATTTTCGCTTACAGGCCTCGGTGTACTCCGGTTTGACATATTGGTACAAATCGATATTTTTTGTCTTGGCATATTGTACCAGAAGTTCTTTTCCCCGTACAATATTGTCTTCTTTAAATTCAGTACGGAACCATTGGTTGATTTTATTTTTTGCCTGTGTACTTTTTACAATCAACAGCCAATCCCGACTTGGGCCTTTACTATTTTGGGACGTAATAATATCAATCTGATCTCCATTTTGAATTTGATAATCAACTTTTACGATATTACCATTAACTCTGGCTCCTACCATCCTATTACCAACGGCAGTATGAATGGCATAAGCAAAATCAATGGGGGTAGAACCTGCCGGAAGGGTCTTAACGTCGCCGTCTGGTGTAAAGCAATAAACACTGTCTGAAAACAGATTTAAATCGCTTTTAATGACACTTAAAAATTCTTTATTGTCGGACATGTCCCGCTGCCATTCCAAAATCTGGCGCAACCATGCCATCTTTGCTTCGTCATTTTTTACTTCCTCTTCACTGCCCTTTGTCTCTTTGTATTTCCAATGGGCGGCAATACCATATTCTGCCGTCTTATGCATCTCATAGGTACGTATCTGAATTTCAAAAGGTTGTCCATTGGGTCCAATCAAAGTCGTATGCAAGGACTGATAATGATTGGGTTTTGGCATGGCAATATAATCTTTAAAGCGTCCCGGAATTGGTTTATACATCTCGTGGATAATTCCCAATGCGGTATAACATTGCTGTTCGGTATCCACGATAATTCGTATGGCAAAAAGATCATAAATCTGATCCAGGGTTTTGTTTTGATTCACCATTTTCCGGTATATACTAAACAAATGCTTGACACGTCCGTCGATGGTTGCCTTGATTTTGGCCTCATCCAGATGTTCTTTCACATCTTCCATAATATCTTTGACAAAAGTCTCTTTTTTCACACGCAGATGATTGAATTTATCATTTAATTCTTTATAAGCCTCCGGCTCCAGATATTGTAAGGACAAATCATCCAGTTCTACTTTGACTTTGGAAATACCAAGTCGATGTGCAATCGGTGCATAAATATCCATGGTCTCCCTGGCTTTTTCTTTTTGCTTTTCCGGCTTCATAAATTGCAATGTACGCATATTATGAAGGCGATCTGCCAGCTTGATGATAATCACACGGATATCTTTTGCCATGGCCAAAAACATCTTTCGCAAATTTTCTGCCTGTACATCCAATTTGTCCGCGGAATAATTTAACTGTGTCAATTTCGTAACGCCATCTACTAAAAGAGCAATTTCCGCACTAAACATCCTGGTAATATCCTCTTCCGTATAAGGTGTATCTTCAATCACATCGTGCAGGAGTCCTCCTACAATGGTCTCTTTATCCATATCCAGTTGAGTCAGTATAATAGCCACACATACCGGATGAATCAAATAAGGTTCTCCTGATTTGCGTTTTTGATCCTTATGAGCTTCTTTGGCAAGTTCATAAGCTTTTCGAATAATCCCCATCTCATCTTGACGATTTTCCGCTGTCATAAGTTTCGTCAGCACTTCAAATAGCACATCGGGATCCGTAAAATTTGGCGGAATGATGTCCTGAGACAGTTCTCCCGTATCAAATTTTTTAACTAAATCACTACGTTTGTCCTGTTCCATAAATCATCCTGCCTTTCCTATTTATTTTGCTTTTTGGGGCAACTCTATTCCTATTATATAAAAAAATGGTTCAAATTGCAACCGCTAGCAAAAAAAAAGAAGAGGCTGCCAAAAGACAGTCTCTCACATTCCCTTTAACAAGATTTTCGCATTTTCTGCTCCAATCGTATTTTGTCGGCAATAAGAGCCACAAATTCAGAATTTGTCGGCTTCCCTTTCCCATTGCTTACCGTATACCCAAATAACTCATCTATGGTATCCACCTTCCCTCGGGTCCAAGCCACTTCGATGGCATGTCGAATGGCACGTTCCACTCTGCTGGCTGTTGTCTTGTGTTGTTTGGCTATAGATGGATACAAAATCTTTGTAATGGAATTTAGCATTTCACTATCATCCACAGACATCATAATAGCATCTCGTAAATACTGGTATCCTTTGATATGTGCCGGTACACCGATCTCATGAATAATCTGTGTAACATCCATCTCAAGATTGTACCTGTCTTTATCCGGTTCTCTTGACTGAAAATTCATTACCACCGGCGTAGCTCCCGGCTTTAATTGCTGTATCTTCGCTTGAATGGTTTCTTTTTCAAAAGGTTTCAGTACATAATAGGCCGCTCCATATTGAAAAGCAGTCTGCATCACATTTTCTTGAGTAACTGCCGTCACAACGATAAATTCCGGACGTTTCTCAATACCGGGCAATCCCCGGCAAACTTTCTCCAATACAAGGAGCCCATCCATCTTTGGCATAATTAAATCCAAAAATACCACATCCGGCTTCGTTTCCCGTATCATCTCAATTGCTGCCACTCCATTTTCTGCCTCTCCAACAATTTCCACTTCATCATCTTCGGACAAACTTTCCTTAATCAGGGAAATTGTTCTGGCACTGTCGTCCACAATCAGGACCTTTAACTTGCTCACTCTGTCTACCTCCATAATAGTGTTCAGCAACGTAAAACTTCCAATTTTTTACGTGCTTCTTTTGCATTATATCTGTTTTTTCCAAATTTTGCAATACCAGTATATATAATTTTCCCAATTTTTTTATTTTTTTTTAACATTTTGTTTGCAATTTTAACATTTTTTTATGTCAATCGACAAAATCCATTTTTTTCCATGATAAATTTTGTTCTCAGCTATCATGGAAAGGGACGATAAACTAAGTGTCCACCACCATAATATCCTTCCGGTCTAGCCGCCCACAATTCATTTAGAACAGGTTTTCCTTGTGCGTCATAATAAGCCACCGCATAACCGGTAAACATTTCTACATGATAAATGCCAAGATAGCGGCCATTATTTGCCCCTGTCTCATACATCAAATCTCCAGGATTTAATTTCATCTTCTGAATATGATTTCGCGTATAGGATTTTGCGATTTTCTTTCCATGGGCCTTACACCATTTTGCCAAATCTGCTGCCACGGGAGCATAATTCCCTCCAATTTTTTTCCCCATTTTACAATAGGATTTACAAACCAGTGAACTGCAGTCATAATATCCTTTTTGCATCCGTTTGGGCTGACTATAAGTCCATTTTGTCCCAATCATTTTTGCATACTGTATGGTTTTCATTTTTTTTGCCGAAATCACAGAGATGGCACATCCTACCTTTTCTCCCCCAAAAGATGCTGTTATGACAGCATTCCCCTTGCGTTTACAAGAAACTACTCCCTTGCTTGTCACTTTTGCAACTTTGGGATTGGAAGAAGACCATTTAGGACTTTCTTTTGTGCCTTTGATTTTCAGTTGAATTTTCTTTCCCTTGGCCGCCACTGCTCCACGCTGGGAAATTGTCACTTTTTCTAAATTCACATGGAGGATAAATTCTTTTCCATTGATTTGAAGAGTAAGTGTTGTCTTTCCGGCAGAATAAAAACTCATTTTCACCTGATTATTGTCCAGATAGACACTCATACTCATATCGCCATTGCTGGAAACATAGGAAAAATTTGTATTGTCTTCGGAAAGAATCACATTTTCCGGAATATTTTTTATCAAAATCGAAGTCTCATAAGAGTAAGTAGAAGATGGAAAGATGCTATGTATGGACTCTTTTTCCAATGTCACATTGGTCATATCCATTGTCACTTCCACATCACATCGTCCGAAAAAATAAGATCCATAACTACCATATTTTCCTTGAATATATACCACAGTTTCTCCAGGTGCCACAGCAGTAAAAGAACCATCGGAATTCACATTGAGAACCGAAGTATCCTGGGAATATAAAGAAGTCACTTCCACAGAAGTAACCGGACTCCCACTGATAAAGTCCGACAATCCTGTAAGATCATAGGTAAAGATTCCCTGCTGCCCCACTGTCATGGTCGTTTCGGCACTTTCTCCATTTTGAATGCGATAAATCATTTTCCCATCACTTTGTGATTCTGTTGTCATGGCACCAGCCGGTTTTGGAATCATAATCATGCAAAGAAAAAGACTTGCAAGAAAAAATAAAGATTTTTGAATTACATTTCTCATAGGTACTCTCTCCATTTCATCATTTTTTTAATTTTATCATATATTTCTCTTTTTTTCCACTATAATTCCATGTTTGGATAGCGTAAATTGTGGGTGATTACTTGACAGCTTATTGAGAATTTGTTATCATTTACTTACCCGTGAGGGAGTAGTTTGCACAATTAATTTGTGTGATATGTCAACATACTGTCCGCGAAACGTTGTGGTCTGGCATATCTTAATGAACGAGACTCATGTATGGCATGCCATACTTGTGTCTTTTTTATTTTGAAAAAATTCACAGGAGAGAGAATTATGGATTTATTTACGATTTTTATGCTGGGTGTAGGATTATCTATGGATGCTTTTGCCGTTTCGATTTGCAAAGGACTTTCCATGCCCAAACTCACTTTGCCAAAATGCCTGATTGTAGGCACATGGTTCGGTTTTTTCCAGGGGCTTATGCCGATGATTGGCTATTTTCTCGGACATCATTTTGAACATTATGTAGACACGTTTTCTTCCTGGATTGCTTTTGCCCTTTTGTTAATCATTGGAATTAATATGATTCGGGAAGCTTTTTCCGAAGAAGACTCAGAGAGTGACGATGGACTTGGTTTTAAAACCATGTTTGTATTAGCTGTGGCCACCAGCATTGACGCTTTGGCCATCGGCATTACCTTTTCCTGCATCCCGGTAGCCATGACAGCTGCCCTTTCGAATCTGGCCAATACTCTTCTGGCCTGCCTTCTGATTGCATGTACCACCTTTCTCATCTCCGTCGCCGGTGTAAAAATCGGAAATGTATTTGGCACACGCTATCAAAAAAGAGCAGAAATACTGGGCGGTGTGATTTTAATTTTCTTAGGCGTCAAAATACTCATCGAACATTTTTAACAATATCCCATGGCAAGGACGGTAAATTCTTTCTTTTCACTGCCTTTTGCCATCCGGATTTCAATGGTATGAACTTTGGCCACATCTTCGTGAACGGCAAGAACAAGACAGGCATTGTTCCATCCGTCTTTATTATATCCGTCCACCGTTTTTATCTTTTTCCCATCCACAAAAATGGATGCTTTTCCTGTTCTTTTCAACTTTGACAATTTATAAACTACCATAAAGTTTTTACATTTAATTTTAAGTTTAAGTGGTTTTTTAGAAGATGTTTTTTTGTGCTTCCAACTATAAGGAAATTTTTCCTTGCGGTTGTACCAGAATTTTCCGGTTTTCTTATCTCTTTTCTTAAATCCACCGGCACTTACCTTTCGGATAGCATATTTTTTCCCCTTCTTCGCTTTCTTCAAACTATTTGTAGTCAACATCTTCACAATTTCAAAATCATCCGTTTGATAGGGATTTACTTTGGATACATCCGATTTTTTTTCTTTCAGAACACTCTGCTGGTCAATTTTCTCGAACAAGTTAGTAATACAATCCGCCATAAAAGCATGACCTTCGTTGGTTGGATGCCAATAATCATGAAAATACCAGTCCGAAAAATCCGGATTGTGGAATTGAGTTTTGATTCCATTTTTGATACTTACCATGGGAAGTCCATAATATTTTCCATAAGGAATATAGGTATCCTGCATATTAAAATTGTCACGGAAAACGGAAAAAATCAACACCACGGCACTGCCGGACTTCATGGCACGTCGAATCAGGCCTTCGTAAGCACCCCCTTTGGTACATTCTCCATTGTCATTCACCGCAAATTCCAAGAAAAGAATATCCGGTGCCTTTCCCTTCTTTACCTTGCTTAAAACATCCCGATTGTAACGAATGGCACCTAAGGAAGATGGTGTACCACTCATGCCGGCATTGATAAAATCCACTTTTCCTTCCCAGCCATATTTTTTAGCAAAGGAATTCCATGACATTTCCGCATAACAATTCCTGTTTGGTCTTGCACCAACCCCTTCCGTAATAGAACCTCCCAGATAAGCAAGGGTCACTTTTTTACCGTCTCTGGCTTTTTCCATCACTTTTTTAATCCGTGCATTATTTCCTGTGGATACCAAAGAATCGGAAACCATTTTTTCATATTCCTGTTTGCTGATATTTAAACTATATGCTTTTGCCTCCTTCCTGTCAGAAACCATACCGATTCCCCACAGGAAAAGAAGCAAAAAGAAAAGAACTCTCTTTGTAATTCGTTTCATCCTCATTCTCCCCATATATTTTCTTCGTATCCACCATCTTACTCTTTTCAAAAACGAATGTCAATACATCATTACTTGGTGTCTTCTAAGCCACAAAAACTGTCAATGGGGTCCTTTCCAGGAAATGCTTCCGCTCCTTTTAACAAAGCTTCCACCAAGGCGTCCAACGTATTTTCCTTGGAATCATAAACATTAATATAGGTACGGACCTGTGGGATATCCGCAAGCATAGTAGGCTGTCCGCACCCCACGGCAATCACCGGCACTTCAAACACATACCAGGGAATTTCACCGCCACCTTTTGACATTCCAAAGCTTGGTCTGCCGGACATCACATCGCAAAGGGTAATGACAAGATCCATCTGGTCACAGAATTCAGAAATTGCATTTTTCCCGGCAAAATATAGATTTAAATCCGGCTTCTCTCCTGCCAATGCTTTCTTTTTCATCGCTTCCAGCGGACTCTCATAAATAAATGCATCAAAGCCTTTTCGACATAATTTTTCTTTCAAAATCTCAGCCGGATTCTCTCCCTGTATTCCACACAACTTGAACAATTCCGCCATTCCGGTCTCTTGTCCCTTAATATGAACAATCATTATTTTTTTGTATTTTTCAGGGGAAATCGGCAAAACCTCCTTGTCTTTATATTTTACAAGTGTCAGGCTTTTTTGGCTGATTTCACTCTGTTTTTTACGAAATACCTCATTGCCCAATACTCGGTCCAGCACATCTTCTTGGGGTACCAGCTCCGTCACACTCTTTTTGTGAAGCATTAAATGGGCTTTGATGCCAAGAATTCTTGTCAAGGCTTCTTCCATTCTCTCTTTTGAAATAATTCCCTTTTGATAGGCTTCCAGCATGGTTTGAAAATCTTCTTTGGGGTCATTAAAAAATAAAAACATATCACAGCCGGCATTGATGGCTCGTGGAAGCATTTCTTTTCGCTTCATTTGATTGGTCATGGCAACCATATGGGAGGCATCGGTTACCACCACTCCCTGAAAGCCCAGTTTTTCCCGCAATAGCGTTGTCATCAACGTTTTATTTAGCGTCGCCGGCATCCATATTTCCTCTTTCGACAAATCCGGTGCCAGTTCTTTTACGTACTCTGGGAGCATAATATGGCCTCCCATGATTCCTTCCACACCATTGATAATCAATTCACGATATACCTTTCCATAAGTTTCCTCCCATTGTTTCACCGAAAAATCATTTACATGGTTGGAAAGATGGGCATCCCGGTAATCCACTCCATTTCCGGGAAAATGTTTTGCCACACAGGCAAATCCCGGGTTTTGATGGGCACCCCGCACATATTCAACACTACATTTTTGAACCAGTTCCGGGTCATTGGAAAAAGCTCGAGTAGAAATTTCTGTATTGGCCGGATTGTAATAAATATCGCAGACCGGAGCAAAAGCCATGTTGCATCCGATGGCTGCCGCTTCCTCATTTGCCATTTTTCCCAGTGCTTCTGCATAATCGTGATTTCCGGTTGCTCCAATTTTCATCCCGTTGCCGATATAAGTTCCATCACTACATGCGCCATCTCCACCCGCCTCGGTATTGCAAGCGATAAACAGAGGAATTTTGCTATGCTCCTGAAGAATACGATTCTGCTTCCAGACATCTCTTGCTTTTGCCGGATTGTAACGACATCCTCCAAGATGATATGTTTCCACAAGTTCCACCAGATCCTCTTCTTTTTGAGATGATGTCAATTGAAAAAACAATTGCCCCACTTTTTCTTCATCACTCATGGCTGCAATGGTCTCATGCACCCAATTGCAATCTTCTTCTGTTAAATAAAATGGATTTGCTCTCAAATCAATCTTCATTTTTTCCATCCTCTCTTAAATTTCCATAGAATTCTAACTCATATTTTTTTTGCAGTTCATTGGAATAAGTTCCGGCAAGCCACCTGGGAAAAACTTCTTTTTTCCCCTGCTTCCAAGACATTTCTTCTTTCCCGGCAAGAATTGGGAAAAATGCCACTTTTCCAAACTTTGCCGCTTCTAAATCTCCTTTGGCATCCCCTGTCATCAGCATATTTTCTTTTTGATATCCCCGGGCAGCCACCAATTGCAGACATTCCTTTTTGGTTCCTTTCTCCTGGGTCATACAATCGGTAACATAGGAAAATATTCCGCATCTCTCCCACTCTTGTTTCACAGCTTTTTGATTTGCAGAGGAAATAATATAAATATCTGCGCTTTCACAGAGAAAACCGAGAGCCTCTTTTGCCATAGGAAATATTTGCTTTTGGCTCTCCGGAAGTGCTTCAATCCGCTCATTGACCTGCTTTGACCAGGCTAAAACCTGCGATAAAAGTCTCGAACCAGTCCTCTGAATTTCTTTTTCCAAGGACTTTTCCGAATATTCTCTCGTTTTTTGCAGCCAATTTTCAAAAACCGGCAAATCTTCGGCATATTCTACTTTTTCTCTCCATTCCTGCAAAAATAGAAATATCCCGGCAAAACGATTGATGCCTCTTGTCTCATGCCACAGATTGATTTCTTCCCAACGTCTCTGCGCCTCTTTTTCCCATGTCTGTAAATGCCATTCTTCAATCAATGCGGGGCCAAAACAAAACCGGTGCTTTGGTGTCATCGTATCCATCACACAACCATCGGAATCTACACAAAATGCATATTGTTTCATTTTTCTTCCTTCTCCCTGGCCGCTAAAATTTCCGCATTTTTCTTCACTTTTTCCCGATTCAGCGGATAAAAGAATTTAAGGGAAGCTGCCAGCAGCAAAAATCCTACTGCCGGGGCTAGACAGGTAATATGATAAATTCCATTTACCACATCCGGCTCAAAGGCTGTGGCCTGAGAGTAACCAATCAGGCTCAAAAGCAAACCGGAAACTCCCGATGCCGCTGCCTGACCCACTTTCCGAGCAAAAGAATACACTGAATAAATCGTACCGTCGGAACGCCTTCCTTCATGAACTTGAGCATCGTCGATGACATCCGTAATCATAGCCCATGTAATCAGGGAAAATATGGCAATTCCCACATAGGCAATGGTATAAAACAAAACAAAAACATAGGCATTTTGTATTTTAAAGAAATTCATACCAAGGAGAACCACTGCTCCAAAAAGTGCCGCCACTGTCCCCAATTCTTTTCTTCCCATGGACTTTGACAAAGGTACCGTAAAGGTGGCACAAATCAGGGTAATCACAGTCCCTGCCAATCCGGACAAGGATTGTGCCCGTATATTTCCATAAAAATTCGGGAACAAATAGGTGGTCATATTGGTCAAAGTAAGCTGCGCTAAAATCATACAAATAGAACTTACAATAATTCCAATCAGAGCCCGATTGTGTACCACACCGGAAACCAATTCTCCAAATCGAAAACGATCTGTTGTCTGCTCCACTTTTACCCTTTCTGTCGTCATGGCATAACATATCATATAGCAGATAACAGCTCCCACAGAACAAACAAGAGCAGCTATCATCATTCGTGTTCCAGATAAGACATTATTTCCATTCGCGTCCTGATAATAAACCACTAGTGGAAGTACAACACCGATTACCGTGCCGGCAAGAGAAGCACCGATGGTCCGCCAATTTGACAATTGTGCCCGATCCGACGGGTTGCCTGAAATAGCAGAAGCCATAGAACCGTAAGGAATGTTAATACTGGTATAGAAAACACTTCCCCACAATATATAGGTAAAAAACATCCAAAATATTTTAAATGCCAGCGGCATATGAGCAAACCAACTGGCATACATAAGAAAAGATGCCAGGGCAACCGGACCACACATTCGCCGAATCCAAATCACAAACTTTCCTCGATTCGTCGGTTTTGTGCGATCCACAATCTGTCCCATAGCCACATCGGTAAAGGCATCCACCACTCGCGCCACCATCATCATAATACCGACTATGCCTGCGGAAACTCCCATGACATCTGTATAAAATTTCAATAAAAACATGCTGGACAATATGAAAGTAAAATCATTTCCAAAATCGCCAAACATATATCCGGTTTTATCCCTCCATCCAAAAGGGCGTACATTTTGTTCCATAAGATCCTCCATTTCAATTTCGAACTCTTTCGATTCTCTTTTGAAATGTAGTATCTGCAATCCATTCTTTTTTATTCGTTGTCTTAAAATTTGTTTATAGCTTCCGATTCATCATCACTTTTTACAATTTCAAGGATTTTTACATAATATCCCATTTTTTCCTTGATTGGTACAAAGACACGATCTCCTTCTTTATGACCAAGAAGCGCTTTGCCAAGAGGAGATTCAATGCTAATCATATGCTTCAAGGCATTACTTCGTATGGTAGTCACAATTTTATATTCTTCTTCGCAATCTTCATCTTCCATATAGACACGTATGCGGTCATTTAACCCCACCTCATCAACAGAGGCATCATCTTCCACAATCTGTGCCGTCTTAATCATTTTTTCCAGATAACGAATACGGCTTTCATTTTCATTTTTAAATTTTTTTGCTGCTTTATATTCAAAATTTTCACTCAAATCCCCATGGGCTCTGGCTTCTTTTACATCTTCTAACGCTTCTTTACGCACCACCAGTTTACGGTGTTCGATTTCCTGCTCCATTTTCTCAATATCCTTTTTTGTCAATTTATCATACATCTTCTTTTTCCTCCAATTTCTCACATTTTCTCTCAATTATACTCATTTTCCCTCATTTGTCAACCGGATTCTCTCCTTGAAAAAACAGCCTTTTGCCTTTATAATAGATTATAATTCTGAATGGAGGTATGTCATGAAAAAAGGAGTCTATGTGGCGAAAAAAAAAGATGGAACCATCTATTATCGCAGTTCCATCACATTTCAAAATAAACATATCAGTCTTGGAAGTTTTGAAAAGGAAGACCTGGCCGCGAGTGCCTATCTGGAAGCCGAGAAGATTTTGCGTACCCATGTTCTGACTCTGGAACGCTTTGACTCCTCTTGTGTTCTTTCCTTTTCTAAATGGGTATGCCTTCTCAATTTCCGTGATAACCATATCTATATCAAAACGCCCATTTATCTGAAAAGCAACTTTTTTTATTACTATTTTTCAAAAAATGATTATTATATTTTTGATATCGATGATTTATTTTACTATTCCACTCACAGCATCATGCGACGAGGCGGCCATTTATTTGTCAGTGATTATGGCATGCAGGTCAATATTCTGAATCGATATGGCATTAAAAACTATGCCGTGGTCGGAAGGGATTATCATTTTGTCAATGGAAATACCAGAGATTTTCGCTATGAGAATATCGAAATCGTGAACCGCTATCATGGTGTCTTTTACAAATATTATAAAGGGAAAATGGTTTATGAAACAAGAATTCACATCAAGGGAGAATATATCGTAGGACGCTATGATTCCGAAATTGAAGCGGCCGTGGCCTATAACAAAGCGGCCTCCACATTGTTAAAAAAAGGATATGAAAGAAACTATCCGGTTAATTATCTGGAAACTCTCTATGGAGATGAATACAAAAATCTTTTGAAATCCGTTTCAATCTCAAAAACCATCAGAGAACTCCCAGAATATATAAAATCAGATAAGTGATGATAATAAGCCCATTGACAACTGCTCCCGTAGTGGGTGTTGTCAAATAGATTTCGTCCTGTTTAAAACAACGAAATGCCACAACAAAACCGACGGCAGAAAAAATCATATTGAGGATTCCTAAGTATCCATACGAAAGTCCTGCATTTCCTTTTGCTCTGCCTGAACCGACAAATAAAGCACACATAGATGCAAAAGACGCCACTGCCATCACGGTGGAAACAATGCCTTGTCTCGGATGCTTTTTATCCGTAAACTGTATTTTTCTTCGCCTTCCAATCCGTATTCTCATCTCAACCAGCCTTTCTACGAATTTTCCTTCGTTTCTTTATTTCTTTTTTGCAAAGATAATAGGTGCCGTATCCCAATGCAATTCCAATGGTATTTAACAATAAATCGTCCACATCAAAAGAGCCTACTTTCGTAACCAATTGAACAGTTTCAACCGAAAGACTGAACAAAAATCCAATTCCTGTCACACGGAAGAATTTCCATCTTCTTTTTAAACTCGGAACAAAAAAACCAAAGGGCAGAAATATGACAACATTTCCCACAATATTAATCAAAAAATTAGGCATTCCCACGACTTCCCGGTATGTCCAATACCGGGAAATCTCGTGAAAAAGTTTTAAATTATATTGATAATCCGCATAATGCAATGTCCGGCCATATTCCTCACTAAAAAATAGAAAATAGATCAATAAAATCATATAGCCGGCAAAGGCCAACGACAATATATTGTCAACGATTTTTTTCAAAACGATACCTCCTGTCAGACAGTTTATGTCAGTATCGTTTTCATGACATTACTGCCGGATTTTTACATCAATTGCTTCTAATTTTTTCAAAATCTTATCCATTACCGTTGTAACATCCTTATCTTCCAAGGTACGGTCAGCCGCCCGGAAACGGATGGAATATGCCAGAGATTTTTCATCTGCTGCCAGCTGTTCTCCCTCATATACATCAAAGAGTTTTACGCTTTCCAGTGTCTTACCGGCATTTTTGCGAATAACCTCTTCCACCTGACCTGCCAAAACACTTTTTTTCATTACCAGAGAAATGTCTCGTGTCACCGCAGGGAATTTGGCAACTCCTTTGTATTTAATATCGAAATTTGCCAATTCTGCCAATGTCTCAACGTCCAGAACCGCAACATATACTTTGGTACCAATGTTATAATTTTCTGCTACTTCCGGATGAATTTCACCAAGGAATCCAATAGTTTTTCCATCTACAAGAATGTCTGCTTTGCGACCCGGATGCAAATATGGCCTATCGTCCTCTGGCGTATAAGTAACAAGTTTACAAATTCCCAATTTGTCAAGAACGGCTTCCACCACACCTTTCAAATCAAAGAAATCTCCTTGGCCATACATACCAAGAGTCAATTGCATTCTCTCATCCGGGAGTTCCGTAAGGGGAAGTGCTTTTGGCAAATAAATATTGGCTAATTCATACAAACGCACATCTTTGTTACGATGATTATAATTGGTTGCCAAGGAGGTCAGCATTCCATTAAGGGAAAGAGTTCTCATAATACTGTAATCTTCTCCCAATGGATTTGAAATCACGATGGCATCCCGCACTTTACTATCTTCCGGAATAAGCAATTTATCAAATACTTTCGGACTTTCAAAGGAATAGGTCATACCTTCTGAAAATCCAGCCTGTTCGATTACGTTTCTGGCGATATTTTCAATCTCCATCTGATAAGAAAGACGACCAGCTGTCGCTTCTCCGCTTGGTAAAGTTGCCGGAATCTTGTCATATCCATAAAATCTTGCCACTTCTTCTGCCAAATCTGCCAGACAATGAACATCCTGCCGCCAGGTCGGCACATGTACCAGTTTTTTATCACGGTCTACCGGCAAGTCAATGGCTTCAAAGTAAGCCACCATCTGGTCTTCACTAATATCGGTACCAAGAAGACGATTGATTTTATCTACATCATACGCCACATCTTCCGGCTCTTTCACATTTGGATATACATCCACTGCACCACCGACTACGGTACCGGCCCCCAGTTCTTCAATCAATTGACAAGCACGGTTGATAGCTTCCATGGTATTATTGGGATCCAGCCCCTTTTCGAATTTTGCCTGTGCATCGGTTCTCATTCCCAATTTCTTTCCGGATAAACGGATGTTGGTTCCATCGAAGCAGGCCGCCTCAAATAACATGGTTTTTACATTGTCCGTAATCATGGAGTTTTCTCCACCCATGATTCCGGCAATACCAACCGGTTTTTCGCCATCGCAAATCATCAACATAGAATCATCCAAAATACGTTCCTGACCGTCCAAAGTCACAAATCCTTCTCCTTTTTCGGCATTGCGAACTACAATTTTATGCCCCGCAATGGTATCTAAATCATATGCATGCATTGGCTGTGCATATTCCTCCATTACGTAGTTGGTAATATCTACGATATTATTTATGGGACGTATTCCACATGCAGCCAGTCTTCTCTGCATCCACTCCGGTGATGGAGCAAGCTTAATATCTTTTACAACTCGTGCCACATAGCGGGAGCAAAGCTCTGTATTTTCAATTTCAACAGAAATATAATCACTGGCTTTTTCCTCATTTCCCGTCTCTGTCACTACCGGTGGGCAAAATGGTTTGCCAAAGGTGGCAGCAGCCTCTCTGGCGATTCCAAGAACTCCAAAACAATCCACACGATTGGATGTTACCTCGTATTCAAAGTTTGCATCACGAAGACCTAAAAGGGCAATGGCATCACTTCCAACCGGTGCATCTTTGTATTCTTCATTATCGCTTAAAATATAGATTCCATTGTCCGGTGCATCCGGATAATAATCTTTGGAAGAACCTAATTCTTCGATGGAGCACATCATTCCATTGGATTCTACTCCGCGAAGCTTTCCCTTTTTTATCTTGATTCCACCCGGTGTTTTGCTTCCATCATGTCCTCCAGCCACACGTCCGCCATCAAGAACAACCGGTACTTTCTGTCCTTCTTTTACATTGGATGCTCCTGTGACAATCTGTGTGGTAGTACCATTTTCATCAATTGCCACCTGACAAACAACCAATTTATCTGCATCCGGATGTTTTTCTATCTTTTCAATGCGACCAACGATTATTTTATCCAAATCTGCATCAAATTTTTCATAACCTTCTACTTTCGTACCGGAAAGAGTCATTGCATCCATATATTCTTTTTCTGTACACTCCAATTCCGGAACATATGCTTTTACCCAAGATAAAGGTGTATTCATTTCTTTTCCCTCATTTCATTTATTTTTGTATTCGATTGCTCCGCAATCCTTCCCCAACTCGGATTTCGCGTCTCCGACGCTTCATCCTCCTTGGGGGCGGGTCTCAAGGTCCGTCATTTTTCCGTGCGAGCACGGCAAATGCCGGACTTTTCGACCCTGGTATCAAAACTGTTCCAGAAAACGTTTGTCATTTTCATATAAGAGGCGCATGTCATCGATTTCATATTTCAATAATGCAATACGCTCCAGTCCGACTCCAAAGGCAAATCCAACATATTCTTCTGGATCAATATTACTCATGGTAAGTACGTTTGGATGGACCATTCCGCATCCTAATATCTCAATCCAGCCCTCACCTTTACAGAAACGGCATCCTTTTCCACCACATTTGAAGCAGGTTACATCCATTTCTGCACTTGGCTCTGTAAATGGGAAATGATGTGGGCGGAATTTCACTTTGGTATCTTCTCCAAATAATTGCTTTGCAAATTCTGCCAAAGTTCCTTTCAAATCTGCAAAAGTAACATTTTTATCAATCACCAATCCCTCAATCTGATGGAAGGATGGAGAATGTGTCGCATCTACTTCATCCGAACGAAAAACTCGACCCGGAGCTATCATTCGAATCGGAAGTTTTCCTTTTTCCATCTCATGAACCTGTACTGATGATGTCTGGGTACGAAGCAAAATCTTGTCATTGATATAAAAGGTGTCCTGCTCATCTTTTGCCGGATGATTGGCAGGAATGTTCAATGCTTCAAAGTTATAATAATCATATTCGACTTCCGGACCGGATACTACTTCATAACCAAGTCCCACAAATATTTTTTCCACTTCTTCCAATGCAATGGTGTTGGGATGACGATGGCCCAGTTCCGGTTTATTTCCCGGCAAAGTCACATCAATTACTTCCGCTTTCATTTTCTCTTCACGAAGTGCCTTGGCAAATGCTGTCTTTTTTTCTTCTAATCGCTCTTCAATCTGCTTTCTCGCTTCATTAACCAATTGTCCTACTTTCGGACGGTCTTCCGGAGCCACCTCTTTCATAGATTTTAAAACACTGGTAAGTTCTCCTTTCTTTCCAAGAAATGCCACACGAATGTCATTTAATTTGTCTAACTCTTGGGAAACTTCAATCTGGGACAAAGCATTTTTCATAATGCTATCCAATTTTTCTTTCATGATTCTTTTCCTTTCTAAATCTGATTTATATTTCATACGAACATTCCGCACTTTCGTGCTCCATGTTCTTACGCCCGATAAATACCATTTCGTGCAAGCACGATGATGCTTGTCGGGCTTGTGCTCGAGTAGGTTCCCACCTACTCGTCTTCGCTTTCGAACATTCCGCACTTTCGTGCTCCATGTTCTTGCGCCCGACAAATACCATTTCGTGCAAGCACGATGGTGCTTGTCGGGCTTGTGCTAACAAAATAGAGTCCATCCCTTGTCGGTATGTTCTCCATACTTCCAAGGGACGGACTCGAATCTTTTCCGCGGTACCACCCTAGTTCCCCTCCAACGGACGGGCACTCATTTATCTGCTTAACGCACAGTAACGTTGTCTCCTACTAAATCTTTTCGTAAAATCATTCAAAGACAAAACTCCGGTGTGAAATTCAATTGCACTCGGAACCTGACAAAACTTCCAGCCGCTGATTCTGTCTCTCTGAAGGAAAAATGCAATCTCTGGGGACACCCCCTGCACCATCATCGTCTATTCGTATTTTTTACTATAACACAATGAAGTGCGCAGTGTCAAGTCCCGACAAAACCATTTTTCATTTAATTTATAAGCCATTTATGATAATGTCCTATTCTGGCTAATCCTATCCAAACAATTTGAGTACACGAAACAAAATAGAAAATATCTCGTCATATCACCCCAACACTTCCTCTACTTCCTCCAACGGAATCTCCAGCTCTTTGGCAATCTCTTCGGCACTTTTCCCACTTATGTAAGCCTTGAAAACTGCCTTGGTAGTAGATATCCCTTCCTTTAGTCCGGCACTATGTCCTTCCTCTCTCGCTTTTGTCATTGAATTATCCCATGCTCTACACATATTTACCACCTCTTCACTTTCCTCATATTCTATATTAGTTCCTGTAACTTTATTAATTACATCTA
>JALEKC010000190.1 GCA_022769325.1 Eubacterium sp.
CTGGCAAAAATGATACAAAGAACAGGATTGAAAGAAGGAATATTTGCTTCATTTTACAGAATAATAGAAATTTTCATACCAAGCAAGAGAAAAACGGTGTTAGGACTTGCGTCCTAACACCGCTTTGTCTACAGTCTGAAAGAAGATTCTGATTTGAGTCAGAATCTTCTTTTTTTAAGAAAAGGGATTAAAACAATCCGGTAATCTGTCCATTTTCATTTACATCAATACGCTCTGCCGCCGGAACTTTTGGCAATCCCGGCATGGTCATAATCGTACCGGTAATGGCTACTACGAAACCAGCACCGGCAGACACATAGACTTCTCGAATGTGTATGGTAAAGTCCTCTGGTCGGCCCAAAAGTGTCGGGTCATCGGAAAGAGAATATTGATTCTTTGCCATACAAACCGGCATGTTTCCAAAACCGAGTTTTTCAAGTCTGGCAAGTTCTTTTTCCACAGCTTTGTCATAAACTACCTGACTGGCACCATAAATTTCTTTGGCAATGGTTTCTATTTTTTCAGACAAAGTCAAGGTATCTTCGTATAAGCAATGGAAGTTACTTTCTTTATTTTCAATGGTATCTACTACTTTTTGGGCAAGCTCGATTCCACCTTCGCCACCTTTTTCCCATACTTGTGACAAAGCAAATTCGCAACCTCTATTTTCACAAAATTCTTTTACAAAAGCAAGCTCTGCCTCGGTATCTGTGACAAACTGATTGAGTGTTACAACACATGGGACACCATATTTGGCTACATTTTCAATGTGTTTTTCCAAATTCACAATGCCCTTTTTCAAGGCTTCTATATTTTCGGAAGCTAAATCTTCCTTTTTTACTCCACCATTGTATTTGAGAGCACGAACGGTAGCTACAAGAACTACGGCATCCGGTTTCAACCCGGCCATACGGCATTTGATATCAAAGAATTTTTCGGCTCCCAAATCGGCTCCAAATCCGGCCTCTGTAATGGTATAATCAGCAAGTTTTAATGCCGTTTTGGTTGCTCGTACACTATTGCAACCATGAGCAATATTGGCAAATGGTCCACCATGAACCAAAGCCGGTGTATGTTCTAAGGTTTGAATCAGATTCGGTTTCAATGCTTCTTTCAAAAGTGCTGCCATGGCACCAACGGCATTAAGCTCTTTTGCGGTAACAGGTTCTCCGTCGTAATTATAGGCTACGATAATTCGACCAAGCCGTTCTTTCAGATCCTGCATATTCGCTGCCAGACAGAGAATCGCCATGATTTCAGAAGCAACGGTAATAATAAAGTGATCTTCACGGGTAACACCGTCCGCTTTTCTTCCCAATCCAACGGTGATATTTCGCAAAACACGGTCATTCATATCTACACAACGTTTCCATACAATCTGTTTGGGGTCAATGCCAAGAGCATTTCCCTGTTGAATATGGTTATCTAACATGGCTGCCAGCAAGTTGTTGGCAGAGGTTATGGCATGAAAATCCCCGGTAAAATGCAAATTCAACTCATCCATTGGCACTACTTGTGCATAACCGCCTCCTGCTGCACCACCTTTTAATCCAAAACATGGACCAAGAGAAGGTTCTCGAAGAGCAATCACCGCTTTTTTCCCGATTTTATCCATGGCTTGTCCCAATCCTACCGTAGTGGTGGTCTTTCCTTCTCCCGCAGGGGTAGGATTAATGGCTGTTACCAATACCAGCTTGCCATCCGGGCGATCTTTGATTTCATCCCAGAGGTCATCGGTTATTTTGGCTTTATACTTACCATACAGATCCAGATCATCGGCTTTAATGTCTAATTTTTCTGCTACTTGCTGAATCGGAAGCAAATCTGCCTCCATTGCGATTTCAATATCTGATTTCATTGTAACATCCTCCTAAAATCCATGGTGTTTCATTTTTCTAGATAAAGTATAACATAAGTTTTATTCTTCGAAAAGACTTTTATCAATTTCTTTCATATAATCTTTTACAATGTCTAAATCCGGGCGACAATGATACAACATACGAGTCCCTGCCACATCTTCTATTTCACTAAGAACGGGAGTTCCATCTTCTTCCAGGATAAAATCAATTCCTGCCATGCCAAAAGAAAATTTCTCAAGAATATTTTGAACAATTGCTTTTATCTCGTCTTGGCAATTGACTGGTTCCACTTTTCCTCCCAGGGAAAAATTGGCACGAAAATCCTTGCTGGAATGTCTTAAAACAGCGGCATACACTTTCTCATTTAAGATATAAATTCTCATATCCCGACTCTCTTTACCCACCGGAAGCATGGGCTGTATCACATAGTCCACAGGTTTTATGGCTTCCTTGATTTTTTCCTTCTCTCTTAGAAAGGAAAAAACCTCATTTCCTCCGTGACCATTGGCTGTTTTTATGACAAAATCTTTTGTCTCCTTTATTCTGTCTTCTTCTTTTTTCTGAAAAGAGGAAGATAAAGTAATAGTTTGAAGCATGTAATGGCGCAATGATTCCATGTCCCAATTCATTATTTCTTTGATTTTTTTATAGGAACAAGTAATCGTTGGTGTGCAAAAGATTGTATCCTTTAGGTATTCTCTTGTTGTCCCTTTATGATTGCAAATTTTACTGACAAAAGAAGAATTCCAAACGGGTATCTTTCTCTTTTCAAAAGCATCATTAATCGAGGGACAGATGGTTCGCACCAATACGGCAGAAGGTTTTTCACCCTGTCTTAACCGGGATTCATATTCGGTATCCAATACTGCTTTCACTTGAATATCGTAAGGAAGACCTCTCTCCTCAAACATTTTCACAAAGGAATGGTTTCTTGCAAGTCCTTTGACATCATAAATCATCCACAATTCTTTTGACATCCCTCAAGTCTCCTCCACTTTTTTTCGGATATATTGTAGAATATGCCAGGCAGTATCAATTCCGGTACATTCCCATAGATTTTTAAAATGGGCATTGGAATTTACTTCACATACTAGATATCCCCGGGGTCCATAGAGTAAATCCACCCCGGCAAAATCACATTTTACTGCCTTGCAGGCTTGTATGGCCAAATCCACAGCTTCCTTTTCCGGTTTGCAGGCGGTCATCTTTCCACCATTGGAAAGATTGGCTCGAAAATCATGGTCTGAACTTCTTTCCATGGCAGCCACAACCTGGTCCCCAACTACCTGAAGTCGAAGGTCTCGCCCCTTGCTCTCGGCAATATATTGCTGATATAAAAAGGGGACTTTTTCCAGTTTTTTTGTTCGTTTTACCAGTTCTTCATGATTCTTTACCAGATACACTTGCTGACCAAAGGAGCCATAAGCTTCCTTTACGACCATAGGAAAGGATATATTTTTTTCAATTTGTTGTAAAAAATCAAGATGGGAAAAACCGATATTTCCATAAGTCATGGGCGCCGGAATAGTCAATGGCTGTGCAATCTTTTTCTGATTCAAACGTAGTGCCGTCATTCGTTTATCATCGCAGATTTCGATTCCGGTGGAGGAATTAAAAACCGGTATTTTTTTACTTTCCAGATACTTTGCCAGCAATAAATCTTTATCCCAGAATAGAACAAAATCCGGTTTTTCCAGGTTTGTATTTTCAAACATTCCCATAAAGCAGTCGCTATTTTTAACAACCGAAAGACGAATTTTTTGTTCCTTCGCCGCTCTCATAAAAAAATCCGTTAATTCTGAAAATTTATGTGTCATTAAAAATCCATTTACCACAATCCATCCCTGCATGGTCAGCCCTCTTCTTCCATATAATTGTCAAATTGTTCCATGGACATGAGAATCACACGAGGTTTTGTGCCCTCTTCCGGGCCCACCACACCGGCATCGGCCAATTGGTCCATGATACGGGCTGCTCGATTGAACCCTATACGAAAGACTCGCTGAAGCATTCCGATGGAGGCTTTATCTTTTTCAATGATAAATTTGGCAGCTTCTACAAATAATTCATCACGCTCCGGACCACTGGCTATGGCACCGGTTGAAGATGCGTTTTTGGATGCAACCGGATTTTCTTCGATATGCTTTGTGATTTCATCATTATATGCCGGTCCGTTCATCTGTTCTTTCAGATAGGCTACTACTTTATCCCTTTCTTCATCGGAAACAAAGGCACCCTGAATTCGCACCGGTTTTGGATAATCTTGAGGCGCAAATAACATATCACCATTTCCCAACAATTTTTCTGCTCCGGCTCCGTCAATGATGGTTCGGGAATCCACAACAGAAGACACAGAAAGGGCGATACGAGATGGAATATTTGCTTTAATAAGTCCGGTAATGACATTGACCGAGGGACGCTGAGTAGCAAGCACCAGATGAATACCGGCTGCTCTTGCCAACTGTGCCAATCGACAGACAGCATCTTCCACTTCATTGGAGGCTACCATCATAAGATCGGCAAACTCGTCAACTATAATGACAATCTGGCACATTTTTTCATAGGTGTTGTCTTCATTATGCTTTAGTCCGGCAATCTTTTTATTATAACTCTTGATATCCCGGACCCCAAATGCCGCAAATTTTTCATAGCGGACTGTCATTTCCTGAACGGCCCAATTTAAGGCAGCCGATGCCTTTTTCGGATCGGTTACCACCGGAATCAACATATGTGGAATATCTGCATAGGCTGTCAATTCCACCATTTTCGGATCCACCATGATAAATTTTACATCATTGGGATTGGCCTTATATAAAATACTCATAATCAAGGTGTTGATACAAACGGATTTTCCGGAACCTGTCGCACCGGCGATAAGCATGTGGGGCATTTTGGCAATGTCTGTGACAATGGTTTTGCCACCAATATCTTTTCCTACAGCAAAGGTCACATTGGATTTGGCATTTATAAATTCAGGACTTTCCAAAAGTTCCCGCAGAGTGACCGTATTTCTTTTGGCATTTGGCACTTCAATTCCCACCGCCGCTTTTCCCGGAATAGGAGCTTCGATACGAATATCTGACGCTGCCAGACTCAACTTGATATCATCTGCCAATCTTGTGATGCTGTTTACTTTCACACCTTGCTCAGGAACCAGTTCATAGCGGGTTACACTGGGACCACAGCTTACGTCCCCCATTTTGACCTTTACTCCAAAACTGTCCAGAGTATCCTGTAATTTTTTCGCTGTTTCCAGCAAATCGCGGTCGCTTTGACTGCCATTGGATTTTTTCGGTTTACTCAACAAATCCAAAGACGGAAAATGATATTCGGAATCCTGTGAGCCACCTTTTTCTTTTTGGATTTCATTGGATTTCGTGGAGGGTTCTGACACACTCTTAGTCTCTTTTTTCTCCGGCAAAGACGGTTTCACTTTTTCTTCTTCCTTTTTGGAGACACCATTCTTTGTCTTTTCTTCTTCCTTCTCTTTCTTTCCGAATTTTGTCTCTAATTCTTCTTTGTATACCGTAGGTTCCTGCTGACCCTCCCGAATAATGGAAATGGAAGGAATGGAACTTTCTTCTAATCTGTCTGTTCCTTTATCAGGTAAAGTCTCTTGTTTTTTCTCTTTTTTTCTTTTTTCTTGTTTTTTTACTTCTTTATTTTTCTTAAAAGTGTGGGTTTGCATGGTGCGTTCGCTATCTTTCCCATAAGGAACCTCTGGCTCTTCATATTCGATATATTCTTCCCGTTCTTCCTGATGTTCACTATATAGATCCCGTATAGCACTAAATATCAGTTTTCTTGTGATTAACATAACAAAAAGAAGGGTTAACCCTAATATCACCACCGCTGCACCGGCTCTTCCTAAAAGCGTGCTGAGTAGAGTGGATAAAAGACCTCCCAGAAATCCACCACCGATATGCTGACTGCTACACTCCTTAAATATTTCAATTAATCCCATAGCATCCGGGTCTATGACCCATTGAAAAATGGCGCAAATGCATATGTAAAGAAGTGCACAATAAATTATTTTATGTCGCACTTCCGGCTTTTCCGGATTGGAAATATAAAACCCGCTTCCGATGGGAAAAGCAATAGGAAAAATATAAGCGACGGCGCCAAATAGACCAAAAAGTAAACTGCCAATTAAATTGCCTACCGGGCCGCACATTCCAAATAAACTTAATAATGCCAGCAGAGAAAATATGATAATTGCCAAAAGAGTGATTTCTTTCGCCAGAGGAGATCCTTTCTCCTTTTTTATATTTGTTTTTTTTCTTTTTGCGTTTTTTGTTTTCGAAGCCATACTCTTTTTCAAACCTCTCTTTGTTTTTTCAAATACTCCATTACATCGGAAAGCGTTCCGACGGTGTCTACAAGGCCTTCTTTCACCGCCTGCTCTCCTACGAGAAGGGTTCCCAGATCTTTGGCAAACATGGAAGTATTCATCATCAATTCTTCCACACGTTCTCTGGTAATTTCTCGTTTTCGAACAATAAATTCTACAATTCTATCCTGTATCTTTTGAAATTGATCATAACTTTGAGGTGCTCCAAGAATCATTCCATTCATTCGCACCGGATGAAGAATCATCGTTGCAGTGGGTACAATACAGGAAAAATCCGTTGCCACAGCAAGGGGCACACCGATGGAATGACTGTCACCGATGATAAAAGATGCCGTCGGTGTTTTTAAGCCACTAATCATCTCGGCCAAAGCTAGTCCACAGGAAACATCACCACCTATGGTATTGATAATAAATAAAATACCCTTGATGTCACAGGTTTCATCAAAAGCTGCCAACATTGGCAATAAATGCTCATATTTTGTAGCTTTGGAACTTCCGGAACTCTCTTCATGTCCTTCAATTTCACCAATAATTGTAATAATCTGAATGCCATCAATAAAGCATTCTCCAAAATCTTTTATTTGTTCTGTGTTCATTGCATCAAAACCTCCTTACGAGAGGTAGTATGATACAAATCCACAAGAAATATACTCACGTTGTCAGCAATGACTTATAAAAATCCGGTTTTCGGTCTTTCTCGGCGGGAAACTGTTGCCGCCATTGCTGAAGGGCATTTATATCCATTTCCATGATAAGGCATTCGTCACCAAAAGACGTTTTTTCCTTTGATGTGGAAAGAATTTCTCCATTCCAGTCCAATGCCTGGCTGGAGACTTCATAGGTAAGTCCCGGGTCCTTCCCTTTGCGATTTACCCCCAAAACATAGGACTGCGTTTCTACCGCTCTCGCAGCCAGCAAAATATCCCAGTGCCTTCTTCGGCTTTGGGGCCAATTGGAAATGACTGCCATTGCCTGACAGGTACTTCGCATTGCCTGAAAAATTTCAGGGAAACGCAGGTCGTAACAGATAAATAAGCCCAATGTGAGTTCATCAATGTTTACATGGACCAATTGATTTCCCCCACAATAATGTTTATTTTCTTCTCCATAGGAAAAGGGATGGATTTTTACATAATCCCCCAAAAGTTGTCCCTTATCTACTACAGCAAAGTGATTTTTTGCATCGCCGGGCATAGTTCCTTTTTCGATATATCCAAATCCAACAGCCATCTCAAACTGCTTTGACATTTCCAAGAAAAAAGATACTGTCTCAGAATCCAACCCGGATTTTTCACCAAACACTTCCGGATTCATCGTAAAACCTGTCAGTGTCATCTCCGGAAAAAGGATAAGGCGAGCCCCACAGAACGAAGCTCGCTTTATCAATGCCAAACACTTATCACGATTTACAGACTTATCTTCCCATATAATGTCCATATTGGTAAGTGCTATTTTCATGTACTCTCATCTCCAGAATCATTCTTTTACATCCTTCATGCTAAAGGAAATTCTACCCATCTTGTCTTTTCCAAGGCAGACAACTTTTACTTTATCCCCTAAAGTGAGTTCATCCTCTACATGATTGATTCTTCTCTGGCAAATATTAGAAATATGAACCATTCCCTCTTTGCCCGGTGCAAATTCAATAAATGCACCGAAGTCTTTAATACTTACAACGGTTCCTTCTAAAATCTGACCCTTTTCAAAATCCGTAACAATGATTTGAATCAAACGAATGGCTTCATCCATCATTGCCTTGTCTGTACCACAGACAGAAACGGCACCATCATCGGTGATGTCAATCTTGACACCAGTGCGTTCAATCAACGTATTAATCGTCTTTCCACGCTGACCTACAACTTCTCCAATCTTCGCCGGGTCAATCATAATCTGTTTGATTTTTGGAGCATATTCATTTACTTCTTTTCTTGGTTCTGCGATAGCCTTGCTCATAACCTCATCCAAGATATAAGTTCTTGCCTCTTTGGTACGGCGAATTGCGCCTTCTACGATTTCACGAGTCAATCCGTGAATCTTAATGTCCATCTGGATGGCAGTGATTCCCTTGTGAGTTCCTGCCACTTTAAAGTCCATATCACCAAAGAAATCTTCCAATCCCTGAATATCTGTCAAAATCAGATAATCATCATCGGTATCTCCGGTCACAAGACCTACCGAAATACCGGCAACCGGTGCTTTGATTGGAACTCCGGCAGCCATCAGAGACAAGGTGGACGCACAGATACTTCCCTGAGAAGTAGAACCATTGGATTCCATAATCTCAGATACGGTACGAATGGTATATGGGAAATCTTCCTCGGATGGAATAACCGGAAGAAGGGCACGTTCTGCTAAAGCACCATGTCCAATTTCACGACGTCCCGGTCCTCTGCTTGGTCTTGTCTCCCCGACAGAATAAGATGGGAAATTATAGTGGTGAATATATCTTTTGGATGTCTGATTTTCATCTAATCCGTCAATTTTCTGTTTTTCAGAAAGAGGTGCCAAAGTTGTAACATTGAGAACCTGTGTTTGTCCTCTTTGGAACAAACCGGAACCATGAACAGTCGGAAGCACATCTACTTCTGCAGAAAGAGGACGAATCTGTGTAACTTCACGACCGTCCGGACGTTTGTGATCTTTCAAAATCATCTTACGAACGGTTTTTTTCTGGAATTTATAAACGGCTTCATCAATTAAAGCGAACCAATCCGGATGATCTTCTTCATAACGCTCTTCCAGTTTTTCCGTAATCTGACGAATATTTTCCTCACGAACCTGTTTTACGTCAGTAAATACAGCCTCTTCCATTGCTTCCGGAGTAATGAAGGAAACCATATCCTCATACATTTCTTCCGGAATGTCAAAATGCTCATATTCATGTTTGGCTTTTCCGCATTCTGCAACAATTTTATCGAAAAATTCAATAATCTGTCCATTGATTTCATGAGCTTTATAAATGGCCTCAATCATAGTATCTTCCGGCACTTCATTGGCTCCGGCTTCAATCATGATTACTTTTTCTCTCGTGGAAGCCACTGTCAGGGCCAAATCCGAAACCTGACGCTGCTCCGATGTCGGATTGACAATGAGTTCTCCATCAATTAAACCAATCTGTGTAGCTGCGGTAGGACCATCAAAAGGAATATCGGAAATACAGGTTGCCAATGCAGAACCAAGCATGGCAGTTAATTCCGGACTGCAGTCCTGATCCACACACATAACAAGATTTTCCAGTGTCACATCATTCCGGTAATCTTTTGGAAATAATGGACGCATCGGACGGTCAATGACACGACATGTCAGAATCGCATTGTCCGACGGCTTTCCTTCTCTTCGTGTAAATCCTCCCGGGATTTTTCCTACGGAATACATTTTTTCATTATATTCTACACTAAGTGGGAAAAAATCAATCCCTTCTCTTGGCTTCTCCGATGCAGTAGCTGTGGACAATACAACGGTATTTCCATAATGCATCAAAGCAGCTCCATTTGCCTGTGCGGCAACTCTTCCGATATCTACGGAAAGAGTACGTCCGCCAAGTTCCATTGAAAATGTCTTGTACATATTTTTATTCTCCTTTATTTTATCTTTTTTCAGAGCTTCCGAAACAACTGAAAAACCTACTTTTCCCTGTTATCAAAAAAACAAGCTTTTCAGAAGTCTCGGATTTTGCTCTATTTAAATAAACAAACATATATATTATAACATAACTTTGCTATAAATCAAACCTCTTTTTTATATCATTTTTTTTATGGGATAACTGATATCCTCTCCGTCCCACATAAGGACTTCATCATGAAAATATGGGACACGCATCAAGCCTGCTCCAAACAGATAAGCACGGTCTCTTTCCGCAATTTCATCTAAACGCATCCATTTTACATCAACAATGGACTGCTCATTTGCCGGCAACTCCGGATCAATTCCTTTTTGTGGTACAGCATCTTCCGGGATTTCTACCAGAAAGGTGTACACACGACTCTCCAAATCCGGCTTAAATTCAATGGTTAAAGGGCGAATCAAGGTTCCTTTTACCTGACATTCCTCTTCTAATTCACGCAAAGCAGCTTCTTCCGGAGTTTCATTTTCTTCAATCCCACCACCGGGTAAATTGAAAAAGTCTCTTCCAAATAATTGATGTTCCACTAACAAAATTCGTTTTCCACGGATTACCATGGACTGGCTTCGATCTCTTTTCATAGTTTGTCCTCCACATAGTCAAAAATGATACTACTGATATTGGTATCAAATATCAGCAGTATCATTTTACTCAGCTCACAATGAGCCCCATCATTATTTACGAATTCCAAGTTTTGCAATCAAAGCACGATAGCCTTCCAAGTCATTCTTTTTCAGATAGTCAAGAAGACCACGTCTTTTACCAACCATCTTCAAAAGACCACGACGAGAGTGATGATCTTTCTTGTTCTCTTTCAAATGCTCAGTCAAAACATTGATTCTCTCTGTAAGAAGAGCAACCTGTACCTCAGGTGAACCTGTGTCGTTTGGTGTTCTTCCATACTCTTTAATGATTTCTGCTTTTCTTTCTGTTGTCATCATGATTGATGTACCTCCATAATAATAATTTTCCCCGTATACTAAGAACAGGTCGGAGTCTTCCGTGCTCTGAGTATCGGTTTCTAACGACGTTAGTTTATCATAAAACCCATGTATTGTAAAGTTTTTTTACTATTTTTCAAAAAATAATTGTATTTTTTCGATTCTTTTGTATAATTAAAAGTGCATCATTATAAAATTTTACTATTGAGGGTTAGCAAATGTTTGGAAAATTATCACATAAAATCAGTCCTTCGCGACTGATTGCATTAAGTTTTATTCTTTTAATATTAACAGGCACATTACTTTTATGTTTGCCAATTGCATCCAAAGACGGCTGTTGGACGTATCCTTTAGATGCTCTTTTTACGGCAACCAGTGCAACCTGTGTTACAGGATTGATTATTGCAGACACTTTTACCAAGTGGTCTTTATTTGGACAAATTGTGATTTTAGTCTTGATACAGATTGGCGGCATTGGACTCATGTCCTTTATTTCTATGTTTTTTATATTTATTAAAAGAAAATTATCTCTTCATGACCGGATGCTTATGATGCAGGCGGCCGGAAGTACTCAGATCGGTGGTATGGCGCGGCTGATCAAACGTATTTTATGGGGAACATTCATAATTGAAGGAGTTGGAGCCGTTTTTTTGGCAATCCGGTTTGTTCCTCTTTGGGGAGTTGGGAAAGGAATTTATTTTTCCGTTTTCCACGCCGTCTCTGCCTTTTGTAACGCCGGCTTTGACTTAATGGGAAGCGTCGAACCATATTCTTCGCTGACTACCTTTGATTCGGATGTTTTGGTAAATGTTACAATAATTGTTCTTATTGTTATTGGTGGTATTGGATTTCTAGTGTGGAACGATATTGTTAAATACCGTCTGCATTTCAAACAATATACCTTACATGCTAAACTAATTTTGGTTACAACACCAGTTTTACTTATTATTGGGGCTCTTGGATATTTTATCTTTGAGCAGAATTATACTTTACGTGGAGACGGACTGGGAGAACAGATATTAAAATCACTATTTGCTTCCACCACCATGCGTACTGCCGGTTTTAACACTATTGATTATTCGCAGATGTCCCCGTCTTCTTCTCTTTTGTCAGATGTGCTCATGATGATTGGAGGAAGTCCCGGTTCTACCGCCGGCGGTATCAAGACAACTACCATTGTGGTTATCTTTATCTCCATGTTTTCTATGATGCGCAACCAGTCAGATACCGTTATTTTTAAAAAACGAATTAGTGTTACGCTGGTAAAGCAGGCTGCTGTTATTATTATTGTTTATGCGGCGTACATATTTTTAGGAACAATGTTGATATGTCATATTGAAGGCCTTTCATTATCAGATGTGCTTTTTGAGGTGGTTTCTGCGGTATGTACCGTAGGGGTTTCCACTGGAATTACACCGTATCTAAGCGATTTATCGCATGTTATATTGATTGTTTTAATGTTTGGCGGACGAATTGGCGGCTTTACTTTGATGCTTGTCCTTGGACAAAAGAAAAAAGGTGCCCCTCTTCGCAGACCAAAAGAAAATATTTTAATTGGTTAAAAGGAGACTATTATGAAATCAATACTAATCATTGGAATGGGTATGCTGGGGCAATGTCTGGCAGCCCGTATGCAGGAACTTGAAAATGATGTTATGGTAATTGACAAAGATGAAGAAAAAATCCAGGAATTATCCAGTGTGTTTCCGGATGCTATCGCTGGTGACTGTACCAATCCTGCTGTGTTAAAAGCAATTGGTGTCAACAATTTTGACTACTGTTTTGTGGCAATTGGTGAAGATTTTTATGCTTCTTTGGAAATCACCTCTATTTTAAAAGAACTGGGTGCCAAATGCGTTATTTCAAAAGCAAAACGCAGACGTCAGGCTGAATTTTTAAAGCGAATCGGTGCTGACGAAGTCTTTTTCCCAGAAAGGGAAATTGCCGAAAAACTTGCCGTTCGATATAACGCCACCAATATTTTTGATTATGTGGAATTGACATCGGACTGCTCTATTTTTGAGATTCCCATTGTCTCTTCTTGGGTTGGAAAAAGTATTTTGGAAATTAATGTAAGACAAAAATATAATATCAATATTATTGCTATTAAAAAAGGTACGGTAATTGATCCCGTACCAGCTGGTGATTACGTATTTCAACCCGACGATCACATCGTTGTAATCGGAAAATCCTCCGATGTCTTCCAGTTATCTGCACAGACAACGGAAAATCATCCGGATTACAATTGATCCCGGTCGATTTTTTTGCCATCACGCCAAATTCGCTCCAAATCGTAAAATAAGCGGTCTTCTGGTGAAAAAACATGAACGATGACATCCTTATAATCCATTAATATCCAGGTTGAATTTTTATTTCCTTCGATTCGTTCATTTACAATGCCATTTTGATGCATACGCATCTCTACATTGTCGGATAAAGCAGCAATCTGATTGCTGTTTTTTCCATTGGCAATGATTAAATAATCTGCAATCACAGAGATTTCATCAATTTGTATGATGCGGATATCTTCTCCTAACTTTTCGTCCAAGGCATCATAAGCGATACGAGCCATTTCTTTTGAAGTCATAATGCTTCTCCTTTCTTATAAAATTCATAGGTTTCTAATGTAACAGAATCAATAGGCTGATTTTGCTGCTTCAAATAGGAGATACAATTTTCCAGTGTATATCGCATCCCCAGGTCTAAATTTGCAAAACAGGCTTGTCTTACTTTTTTTAAGGAATGTGGCTTACAATCCATCTTTCGTCCCGGTTCTATATAATCTGCCAGATAAATAATTTTTTCCAATTCGGTCATGGCCGGATGCCCGGTGGTATGATAACGAATGGCAGATAAGATTTCCTCATTTTTCACAAGATATCGGTTTTTTGCCATATATTTTCCAAGTTTTCCGTGAATCAATGCCGGGTTTTTCCTCTCAATTTCTGTCAAAGGAATACCAAATTGTTCACAAAGAAGAATTTGCTCTTCTTTTTCGTAAAATTTAGCACAATCATGTAACAAGCCTGCAAGATACGCAGTTTCTTTATCTACATCATGTACCTCTGCCAGATTTGCGGCAGTAAAGGCTACTCCCAGAGTGTGACGAAATCTCTTAGGGCGTAGCGTCGCCTGCAGATAATTCATTATCTCCTGCTGGGAAGGTTGTTTTGCAAAAACAGCTTTATCATATCCATATAACCCATGAAAATGAATATATCGCATGACAACATCCGGAACCTGATAGGAAACAAGCTCTTTTTTTTGCAATTGTGTCCGAATATTGCTGGAAGAAATATCAAGTAATGGCATTTGAATAAAAGAAATCCTGGCCTGGTATTTCTTTTTTAATTCATCTGCCTTTTTCTTCAAATGTTCTCCCGCTGCATCCTCCCTGCCAGCCACCAGTATATGGCAATGTTTCATGACATATTCCGGTTTATGCCAGGATTCTATTTCGTATAGGGAATCTCCACCTAAAATGAAATATATCTTGGCTTTGGGCATCTCTTTTTCAATTTTTTCCAAGGTATCACTGGTGTAGGTTGTCCCCTGGCGCTGTAATTCCAAATCGGAAAAAGAAAAATGTGGATTACCGGAAATCGCATGACAAATCATCCGTTTACGATGCTCTTTCGATACAAGGTCTTCTTTCTTTTTATGTGGAGGATTTTGGGAAGGCATAAACCAAATTTCATCCAGTTCATATTGCTTTCGGGCTTCTTCTGCCATCAAAAGATGTGCATTATGAATGGGATTAAAGGTGCCCCCCATAATACCAATTTTCATCATCCATCACGCTTTCTTTCCGGCTTTGGGAAGTTCAATCTGTTTATTATTTTTTGATTCACGGTAAAGCACAATCTTTTTTCCAATCACCTGAACGACTTCCGAGCGAGTGCGCTCTGCAATCACTTGTGCCACTTCCTTAGGATCGTCAAAACAATTTTTTAATATATGCATTTTAATCAATTCTCTTGCTTCCAATGCTTCATCTACCGCGGAAACCAGTTCCGGTGTAACCGATGATTTTCCAATTTGCAAAATCGGAGTAAGCTTCATTGCCAAGCTTTTTAAATAGGCTCTCTGTTTACTTGTCATTGCTCTCCCTCATTTCTATTTGTAATATTCAAAACTCCAGCCATAGATTTCTACGGTATCGCCATCTTCGATTCCAAGTGCTTCCAATTCTTCCAGCATACCATTGTTTTTAAGAAATTTCTGGAAAAATTCAAATCCTTTTTCGGAATCCAAATTGGTATAACCAAGCATACGTTCCACACGAGGGCCATCGATATGAAAGACGCCTTCGTCATCCTGATATACATTATAGGGCTCGTTTTGGAAATCTGGTTCTTCAATCATATATTCTTTTTCAAAGACAACTTTTTCTTCTTTGATTTCATCTAACATGCTTTTTACATAATAAAGCAGTTCTTTGACTCCTTTACCGGTTACCGCAGATATCGGAAATACTTTGATGCCTTCCGGTTCGAATTCCTCTTTTAGCAAAGTCAAAACCGTTTCTTCTTCATCACCATAAAAACAATCAATTTTATTGGCGGCAATCACTTGTGGCCGATTTGCAATTTCTTCGCTGTAGGCACGGATTTCCTGATTTATAATGCGAATATCCTGAATGGGATCCCGTCCCTCTGTCGAAGCGGCATCCACCATATGAATCATGACACGGGTACGTTCAATATGCTTGAGAAATTGGTGCCCCAGTCCGATTCCTTCGGAGGCACCTTCAATCAGCCCCGGAATGTCAGCGATGACAAAGCCGTCGGTTCCTTCCAAATCTACCACACCAAGATTCGGATTTAATGTGGTAAAATGATAATTGGCAATCTTGGGCTGTGCATTGGTCACGCGAGATAAAAAGGTGGATTTTCCTACATTGGGGAAGCCCACCAATCCCACATCTGCTATGGTCTTTAATTCCAGTATGACTTCTAATTCCATGGCCGGTTTACCCGGTTGGGCATACTTTGGCACTTGCATGGTGGGGGTTGCATAATGCTGATTACCTTTTCCACCACGACCTCCCTTTAAAATCACTTCTCTTGTATTTTCATAGGACATGTCGGTTATAACTTGTCCTGAATTTGCTTCCTTTACAATGGTTCCGGCAGGAACTTTCACTACAAGGTCTGCCCCATCTTTTCCATGGCAGCGTCTTTTTCCTCCCGGCTCTCCATCCTCCGCACAATATTTTCGTACATGACGGAATTCATTTAAGGTATTTATTCCCGGGTCAACTTCAAATATAAGGTCACCGCCACGACCTCCATCGCCGCCATCCGGTCCTCCGTTGGGAACATAGAGTTCGCGCCGAAAACTAACATGTCCATCGCCGCCCTTCCCGGAACGGATATAAATTTTCGCCTGATCTGCAAACATAAGAATCTCTCTTTCCTTATTTAAAATAAAAGGTAAAAAGGGCTGCCATATCTTCTGACATGACAGCCCTTACATTGTCAAAATTATTTTGCTTCTACTGGATATACGCTAGCTTGTTTTTTGTCTCTTCCTTTTCTTTCAAAACGAAGAACACCATCAACCAAAGCGTAAAGTGTATCATCTCCACCGATTCCAACATTGGTACCCGGATGAATCTTTGTACCACGCTGTCTGTAAAGAATATTACCAGCTAAAACGAACTGTCCATCTGCTCTTTTCGCACCAAGTCTCTTGGACTCAGAATCACGACCGTTCTTTGTAGAACCCATTCCTTTTTTATGAGCGAAGAACTGAAGGTTCATTTTCATCATGACATTTCCCTCCTAACAAAAATTAATGAAATGTAACATATTGTTTTCCATACATATCCTGTATGCCCATAACTCCTTTAAATAAGGATTTTAAGAGCAAAATCGCATCACTTCCAAGCGGTTCTTTACAGGTAAAATCAATTAATCCATCATTTTCATTTTGTACCAAATCAAATTTGGTATCGGTAAATTCTTCGATGGAATTGATGCAGTTTATAACAAGGGCAGAAACCCCTGCACATACAACATCAGAACCATGTTCTGCATAATCTGCATGACCTGACATATGAAATCCAATGATGTCACCACGATCCGATTTCTTAATTCGAATTTCTATCATAGACTCACCTTCTTTTTCAAAGTGCCTACTCTTACCTTATGCGTTGATCTTGTCAATCTTTACCTGAGTATATGGCTGTCTATGACCATTCTTCTTGTGGTATCCGGTTTTTCTCTTATATCTGTAAACAATAACCTTTTTACTTTTACCTTCAGCCACTACCGTTGCAGAAACAGAAGCACCTTCTACTGTAGGAGTTCCTACTTTTGTCTCCTTGTCACTTACTACTAATACCTGGTCAAAAGTAACAGTCTGTCCAGCTTCAACACCAAGTTTTTCAACTTTGATTACGTCGCCTTCTTCTACTTTATACTGTTTACCACCGGTTGCTATAATTGCGTACATATAGCACCTCCTATAAATTTACTCGCCAACTACGGTGCCTACACCTGGTAAAAATGGGCAGAACTATAACCTCGTTGTGCGGCATACTCCTATACTATACCATCTCATGCACATTGTGTCAAGAGATTTTCTTTATAAAATTCTTCGATTCTTATTATTTACCAAATACCATGGGCATAATTTCATTTTGAAATACCTCAACGTCAACGGTATATGCGTTATGTATTAATTTTCCTATAAAACAATTTACAAGAAATTTTTTCGGATAACTGTCCAGATTTTTTTGTCAGCATAGAATTTACCTTTGCTATTTTCATAGCATATTCCTCAACACAACACCTGCAAACATACATAAGTTCCAAATAAAATGAATAAGCATTGATAATACGATATTTCTGGTTTTTCTGTAATAATATCCACAACAATAACCCAGCATACTATGCACTAATCCATAATAGATTAAACCATAAATATTTAAATGCATTTTAAACAAATGTAAAAAGGCAAATATAATAGCTGTAACAACATTAATTACAACATCATTTTTTATAACCTTTTCTAAAAACAACCCCATAGCACATCTATTTACAAGTTCTTCAACTATGGGTGCAAAGACCAATGCTGAAAATAACATTACTGGTATACTATCTGTTGATTGAGAATTTTCAACTAGTATAGTGCTATCAATTTTAGCAAATATCAAGTTCAATATACTTGACGCCAAAATAATAACAATTACTATGTTTAAAGCATCATTAAAATAATCTTTCTTAAAATTTTTAATTCCATGGACTATATATTGTTTCATTACTATAATCCAAACAAATAATATTACCAAATACATTATCGTCTTTGATGTGTACTTAGACATCCATGAAAATAATCCAAGATAGCCAATCAAGAAAATTAATAACAGGAAGAATATTATCCATTCATACAATTTTAGTCTTATTTTTTCCGTCAACCATCTCACCACCAACTTCAAATTCGTCTCACACCTTGCGTTTTTATATGAAATCAAAATATGTGCAGGTGCGAACAATATAGAGGCTACAATCAACAACACAGACCTGCTGATAATTCCACTGAATAAAAAAATTACTGATGGAATAACAGACAATGCCACTGCTTTAAAAACAGTGTTCTTTCCAACACCTTTATTATTTCACTTGTTCTCAAAACCTTCTTTACACTTTAATGCATAAATAATATTAGGCACCATCATTATCACTATAAATGCTGTACCAAAAATGTTTATCCATTCCATTATAATTACTCCGTAGAATTCAAATTTCACATCCCATTATACCACGCACACTTTTTACATTCTACTTATATTTTTTTAAGATTAAAAAGGTAGACTGCCCACACATAGCAATCCACCCATAAAATTACCACACTTCCAGAAGAAAAAAGGGGGAAGGAAGGAGGAAAGGACTGTGTTGGTTGTTGTGTGTTGTTGTTTTAGCCTACTACTAAAACAACGATTTTTCCTTGCAGAGAGTTATATAAAATCTTCACATAGTTCATTTTTTAATAAAGAATGCTTTCTCTTTTCTGATAAGTCAACAACTTTGACACCTTTTTCTTTTGCATAACGCATCAAACCGCGTAAATCCAATTTAATACTAGGACATTGGCTAAGCAAAATGGGATCCTGCATGTTTGAAAGGCTGTTTTTATATCTCTTCATCTGTCCATTCATAATCATACACCTCCATAATTTTAGCTGCGAATCCATACATATAGTCGTCAAATCCGTTGTCAATGGATTTTTTTGCTGTTTGCCACGGCAAGCTGTTCTAACACAAGCTGGAGTTTTGAATCGAAGCTTTCAAGCTGCTCCTGTGTAGACAGAAATAACTGCACGAGTGTTGCTTTATCAAATTTATTCAATTGTTCTTCCGTGTATTTCATTTTCATAGCAGATCATCCCCTTTCTAAGAACTACTATAACATATCCTGCACACATCCATTGCTGTCCAAAAAGTCAAAACTAAACTTTTTAGACAAATTGATTTGTTATTGAGACTATTGTCGCACAAAAATGAAGAGATGGCAATGTACGGACAATGGAGCGTTTACGTTAAGCCATTATCTATGTCTAATCCAATTCCAAAGGGGCACGACCTGAAATGATTATTTGTCTTCCGCTTTGGGCTGCTTTTCGTTGGTTTTTCACTACTTTAACAAAATGTATCAAATCAAACATATTATCCGGTTTGTGCTTATTTCCTCTGACTAATTTTTTAGCAAGTTCTTTTTCTCTTTTCGATGGAATATTTGGAACTTTCTGGCGTTCAGGGCTTGCTATGTACGCATCAAGAATTTCCCGTAAAATTACACAATAATTTAATTGCGGATCATGAAATAAATATTCAATTGTGTTCGATATTTGTTTAAACGCTTCCTCTATATTAGTTCCTTTTAACTCAATCATATGTGTTTTATTACTGTTAATCCCTAATACCATAAAATCACACTTTTTGGTATCGGTACTTTGATTGATCAGCGCATGATCCACATTTACTAATTTTAAATCATCTTTTGCTTTAATATAAATTTTAGCATTCACTTCAGATTTTGGATCCACTAAAGTTTTGCTCTTTCCTGCACATAATACTTCAGAAAAATTGTCAATTTTTTTCATCGGCGATAAGTCCTTCCTCCATATAAAACAGTTTACTGTATATTTCATTAATTTCCTGACTAATATCATCAATCTCTTCTGCTAATAGTTCCCCGGTTTCTTTTTCAATCAAAGAAAGCACCTCTGTTCCATGCAAACCATTACTTAACTTGTAGGCATTCAGTTCCTCTAAAAAAATGTAGGCCCACTTTCCGACTAGTTTTTCAATTTCTTTGCGGATACTATCATTGTTTTTCATTTTTCCTATAAAACACAGATTGTTTGTTTCAGTCAAAATATACGGACTATGTGTCGTAATTATTGCTGATCCGCCGGTAATATTTATATATTTAACAATAAAATCTACTATATTTTTCTGCAAAATCGGGTATAAATGAGCTTCTGGTTCTTCAATTATAACAAAAGCTTTTTCGTCTTTCAACATCAAAACATATAATTGATTATACAGCCATAAAATCTCCTGTTGCCCTGACGAAGTGAAGTTTATTGCAATTTCTTCCTCACTGTTTTCCATTTGCAGATACTCTCTGCCTTTTTGATAAAAGTATTCCCCTTTCATTCCGTGAATAATTTCTTCGCTTATTTTCTCAACACTAAATTTTCTTTCAGAAATAGGATAATAACTATGAACGTGTGTTGTTCCATCTGCAAATTTAGGCTGCAACGTCTCTATGGTCTGCATAAATTTCCGATTGATCGGATCAAGTTCTCCATAATTCAAATACGTTTTTTGATTGCATAATAAAGAAAGCAGGCCTCTTCCGGCAGGGATATAGTATGTTGTCATATCGTCTACAAGTATCCGTGAAACTTCATTTTCCAAATATTCATAGAATTTTTTGTTTTCTAATACCGGTAATATTGACCGTCCATTAATTGCCGTTATGGACTCATAAAATTTATTTGCATAATTATCCAGAGTCTGCAATTCTTCTAATAGTATTTTACTAAACTCAACAGAAATATATTTTTTCTTTGCCTGCATTAATTTAATTTTTACCCAGTGTTGTTCGGAATAATAATAGTCCATAGATAGGTCTGCCGGCAATTGCCAACTGTACCCAAAAAGACTGACAAATGAATCTTTTAGTCTGCTGCTTAGTTCTTTGAGTAACCCTTTACTGCTTTCGCCCTCTTGACCAACAGTATAGTAATAGTCCAGCAAAACCTCTTTTAAATTTCTAAAATAATATACTGCTTTACACAACGTACTTTTTCCGGTAGCTTGTTCTCCAATAAAAATATTTACTCGTTTTATATCCATTTCGACATGATGAATGGATCCCAAATGGTTTATAACTATCTTAGCCACAATGATTACTCCTTTATATGCT
>JALEKC010000072.1 GCA_022769325.1 Eubacterium sp.
GTCTCTTCACGGGCAAGCATTTTGTCTGCATTACCACGAATGGTATTGATTTCACCATTGTGCACGATAAAGCGGTTTGGATGAGCACGTTGCCAGCTTGGCTGTGTATTGGTACTAAAGCGGGAATGTACCATGGCAATGGCTGATTCATAATCCACGTCCTGCAAATCATCAAAGAACAAACGAAGCTGGGAAACCAAAAACATTCCTTTGTATACAATCGTTCTGCTGGAAAGAGATACCACATAGGTATTCTCGTTGGACTGTTCAAATACTCTTCGTGCAATATAAAGCTTACGATCAAATTCCAATCCCTTTTCAATCTGCTCCGGCTTTTTGATAAAACATTGCATGATATAAGGCATGCATTCAACCGCCGTTTTTCCCAATATATTCGGAGCAATCGGCACTTTTCTCCACGCCAGAAACTCAAGTCCTTCTTTATCCACAATGGTCTCAAACATTTTTTTCGCCTGATTTCTGCGAAGTTCATCCTGGGGGAAGAAGAACATACCCACAGCATATTCTCTCTCTTCTCCGATGTCAATTCCCATCTGCGTTGTAATCTTTTTAAAAAATTTATGCGAAATCTGGAGCATAATACCAACACCGTCTCCAGTTTTTCCTTCTCCATCTTTCCCGGCTCTGTGTTCCAGATGTGCCACTATTTCCAGTGCATTTTTAACGGTATCATGCGTCTTTTTTCCCTTTATATTTACAATCGCACCGATACCACAATTGTCATGTTCAAATCTTGGGCTGTACATACCAAGAGATTCGCGTTTTGCTTCTTCTACATACTGACCACTCATAGAAATCCTCCATTCTGTTACTGCATAATCTTGACCGCCGAATGCAAATCCAGCCAAATGGATCTGTGTTGGAAAGTCTTTTGCTATAAAAAAAGACGCCAAAGTAGATGTGCATTTTCGGGCACATCTCCCTTTGACGTCTTTGTCTGTTGACATTATATCCTATTTATTCATAAGAATCAAGTCTTTTTTTGTTTTTTTAATAAAAATCTCAAAAAACTTTATAAAATAAAGTTTCCAATGGCAAAAGTATGATTTTACTAAAATTCTGACAACACTTCGGTAAGTATCTCCACCATTTTATCCACATGCTCTTTTTGAATCACAAGTGGTGGAACAAAACGGACAACATTGGTTCCGGCAGAAAGAAGGATCAATCCTTTTTCCAATGCCTTTGCACAAATCTCTCCCACGGGAGCATCGCATTCCAGTCCCCGCATAAGTCCAAGACCTCTTGCTTCTTTGGCAACCTTACAAGTTCCCACGATTTCATCCAGTTTTTCACCAAGATACTCTCCCACAGAATTAACATTGGCAAGAATATTCTTTTCCTGAAAGATCTGATTTACTGCCACAACAGCCGCACTTGCCAATGGATTTCCGCCAAAGGTGGTACCATGGTCTCCCGGTACAAGGGCTTTGGCAACTTCATCTTTAGCAGCAAAGGCACCCACTACCGTTCCATTTCCAATTCCCTTTGCCATGGTGACAATGTCCGGCTGAATTCCATATTGCTGATAGGCAAACATGGTACCGGTCCTTCCCATACCACATTGCACTTCATCGCAAATCATCATAATATCCTTTTCATCGCAAAGCTCACGGATTCCCTGTAAAAATTCTTTGTCCGCCGGATAGATTCCTCCCTCACCCTGAACGGCCTCCACAATAATGGCATACGTATTATCATTGACATATTTTTTTACACTTTCCAAATCATTATAATCCGCAAAATGTACACCGGAAATAAGTGGTGCAAAAGGAGCCCGGTATTTTTCCGTACCCGTCACAGACAAGGCACCCATACTTCTTCCATGAAATGCTTTATTCATGGAAATGATTTCATGCCGCTTTTCATGTCCTTTCATAATGGCATATTTCCTTGCCAGTTTCAAGGCACCTTCATTGGCTTCCGTCCCACTGTTTGCCATAAACACTTTGTCCATGCCACTTGCTTTTGCCAGACATTTGGCAGCCTGCATCAATGGCTCCGAATAAAAATAGTTGGAAAAATGTGTTGCCTTATCAATTTGCTTTTTTAATGCCTCTTTGAATTCTTCATCGCTGTAACCTAAGTCACATACTGCGATTCCGGCTCCAAAGTCAAGATATTTTTTTCCATCGGTATCGACAAGATACACCTCTTCTCCATGATCCATCACAACCGGATACCGGTTATAGGAATGAATCAAATATTTTTCCGATTCTTCAATTAATGTATTCATTCTTTACTCCTTTACTCTGTTTCATGCTGATACAAATTGGTCTCATTTCCAATAATCGCTGTTCCAATACCTTTCTTCGTATAGAATTCAAGAAGAAGGCAGTGTTCGCGGCGTCCATCCAGAATATGTACACGATTTACCCCTTGTTCTACGGCCTCGATGCAATTTCTTATTTTAGGAAGCATACCACCGCCGATAAATCCACTGTCAATCATTTTATGTGCTTCGTCCAGAGTAAGAACGGACACCAGTGTCGACGGGTCTTCTGCATCTTTGCATACACCCTCAATATCTGTCATAAATACCAGTTTTTCTGCTTTCATGGATTTTGCAATGGCACATGCAGCATCGTCGGCATTGATATTGTACGCCTTGTAATCATCCCCAAGTCCAATGGGAGCGATAATCGGTACAAAATCATTTTCAAGCAAGGTATCAATCAGTTCGGAATTTACATCTTTCACATCCCCCACATATCCAATGTCTTTTCCATTGACTGTCTTTTTATCACAATGCAAGGTTCCACCGTCTTTCCCACTGATTCCTGCTGCCTTGACGCCAAGTTTTTCCATCATCTGCACCAAATGTTTGTTTACTTTATTTAATACCATCTCTGCCACTTCCATGGTATCATCATCCGTCACACGAAGTCCTTCTACAAATTCCGGTTCTTTTCCCATCAGGCGCACCCACTTGCTGATTTCTTTTCCGCCGCCATGTACAATAATCGGCTTCATGCCAACCAGTTTCAAAAGAGCCACATCTTTGATAACGCTCTGCTGTAACTTCTCATCGAGCATAGCACTTCCACCATATTTAACGACTACCTTTTTGTTGTTAAAATCACGGATATAAGGCAATGCCTCAATCAAAGTCTCCGCTTTTATCATTACATCATTTAATTTCTCGTCCATTTTTTCCTCCATCATTTCCTCTTCGTTCTTAGGAACGATAATCCGCATTTATCTTAATATAATCATAGGTCAGGTCGCAGCCCCATGCTGTCGCTTCGGCATCTCCTTGTTTCATATTGCATACTAGAGTTACCACATCGTTTCCCATCATCTCCGTTGCTTTTTCTTCGGAAAAATCCGTAAGAACTCCATTTTCAATCCATACCAATTCTTCCCCTCCGGCATATAGGGTAAGATCCACTACTTCCGGATCAAAATCCACTCCCGCATAGCCAAGAGCACAAAGCACACGACCACAATTGGCATCTTTTCCATATATAGCAGTCTTCACAAGATTAGAAGAAATCACGGACTTACTCAAGATAACTGCCTCTTCCTTTGTCTTGGCTCCTTTTACGGTTACTTCCAAAAGTCGTGTACACCCTTCTCCATCTGCTGCCATTTTTTTCGCCAGTTCTGTTGCGACATAGGATACGGCTTCGTACAAAGCTTCATATTCTTTGGAATCCTTTTTGATTTCCTCGGCACCGGCTACTCCATTTGCCAGTAAAAGACAGGTATCATTGGTAGATGTGTCCCGATCAACGGAAATCATATTAAAACTATCCTTTACAATACTTCCTAACATCTCCTGCAAAGTTTCCGGGGATACTTTGGCATCTGTGGTGATAACACTGAGCATAGTGGCCATATTGGGATGAATCATCCCGGAACCTTTACTCATTCCACCTACCGTAATGGTCCTTCCCTCTTGTTCAAAGGTAACGGCACATTCTTTTCGCGTCGTGTCCGTAGTCATAATAGCTTCTGCTGCCGCAATAGCTCCATCCCGTTCGGTAGTCAATGCTTCCTTCAACAAGGGAGCACCCTTACGAATCGGTTCCATGCGAAGCTGCATCCCGATAACTCCGGTGGAAGCAGTCAAAACTTCTTCCGGAAGAACATCAAGTACTTTGGCAATCTCCGATGCCATCTCATAATTGTACTCTTTTCCTTCCTTGCCGGTTGCTGCATTGGCAATTCCACTATTCAAAACAACGGCATGAACACTTTTTCCACTCTCAACTACCTCTTTATCCCATACAACCGGTGCAGCTTTTACTACATTTGTAGTAAATGTTCCCGCCACACTGGCTGCCTCTTTGGTATAAACAAGTGCCATATCTTTTCGATTTTCATATTTAATCCCCGCTTCCACTCCGGAAGCTTCATATCCTTTGGGTGCATTTACACCGCCATCGATTATCTGCATATCCATCCTCATTTCTGTGCTATCTGCACCATATATTTTACTCCTGTTATAAAAATCCGTATCACATATATACCGTATCATGGAAATACCGGTACCAGTCGAAGGCCTTCTGCCTCATCCAGGCCAAATAGCAGATTCATATTCTGAACGGCCTGACCGGCGGCACCTTTGGTAACATTGTCCATGGCCCCCATCATAATCACACGTCCGGTGCGCTCATCCACTTTCGGGCAGACATCCACAAAATTGCTACCTTCCACCCATCGGGTCTCCGGACAAGTGCCCTCATCTAAAACTCGGACAAAATATTCATCCCGGTATGCCTCTTCATAGGCTTTGCGAACCATCTCTTTGGTCACACCTTCTTTTAATTTTGCATAAGCGGTTATCAAAATACCTCGATTCATCGGCACCAAGTGTGGGGTAAAATTGAGCATTACCGGCTTGCCGGCCGCAATCCCGAGTTGCTCCTCAATTTCCGGTGTATGACGATGAGTTGCCACCCCATAAGCCTTTATATTTTCATTTACTTCACAATACAGATTCGGTATCTTCGCTCCTCGTCCGGCTCCGCTGGTACCTGACTTGGCATCAATAATCAACGTATCCGTATCGATATAACCATTCTTTACCATTGGATAAATCGATAACGTGGAACAGGTAGGATAACATCCCGGATTGGCAATCAGTCGGGCCTTTTTAATTTCCTCGCGGTTCAACTCACAAAGGCCATAAACGGCTTCCCCGATAAACTGCTTGCTTTTGTGTTCGATACCATACCATTTTTCATATACATCTACATCTTTGATACGAAAATCCGCACTCAAATCTATCACTTTACAATTGGATAAAATTTCCTCGTCCAATACAGATGCCAGATACCCTTGCGGGGTTGCCGTAAAAATCACATCTGCCTGACGGCTCAATTCATGAAGATCGTCTCCCTTGCAACCATTCTCAACAATCTGAAACATATTGCCAAATACTTTACTGAATTTTTCATCCACATAACTTTTGGAACCGTACCAGACAATTTCAGCATCCTTATGCTGAAGCAACAGTCGTACCAATTCCTGACCCGCATATCCTGTGGAGCCAATAATACCTGCTTTAATCATGTTTTTGCCTCTTTTCTCTTATTTCATAGTAAACTTATTTTGATTTCCTGCTAATAATTTCATATATGATTTTATGCATAAAACAATGAATATTATGCATAAATATGCATCTTTTATGCAAATGCATATTTATTATACACCTCTGTACCTATTTACGCAAGTAGATTTTAACAAAAGATAGAAAGAAAATGAAAAAAGCATTTTTTCTCTTGCATATTATGCATTTATGTTGTATATTTATAAAAGGAATTTAATTACTATTACATAACGGAGGTTTTATTATGAAGGAAAAAGTTGTTCTTGCTTATTCCGGCGGTCTGGATACCACAGCAATCATTCCATGGCTGAAGGAAAATTATGATTATGATGTAATTTGTGTCTGCATCGATTGTGGACAGGGAAGTGAACTCGATGGTCTGGATGAACGTGCGAAAGCCTGTGGTGCTTCCAAACTATATATTGAAGATGTTATCGACGAGTTCTGTGACGATTATATCGTTCCTTGTGTACAGGGACATGCTGTATATGAAAATAAATATCTTCTCGGTACTTCCATGGCACGCCCGGTTATTGCTAAACGCCTGGTTGAAATTGCCCGCAAAGAAGGGGCTGTTGCTATCTGCCACGGAGCAACCGGTAAGGGAAATGACCAAATTCGTTTTGAACTTGGTATCAAAGCTCTGGCTCCTGATATCAAAATCATCGCTCCTTGGAGAAATGACAAATGGCAGATGGATTCCCGTGAATCCGAAATTGAATACTGTCGTGCTCATGGCATTGACCTTCCATTTGCTGCGGATTCCAGCTACAGCCGTGACCGCAACTTATGGCACATCAGCCATGAGGGACTTGAGTTGGAAGACCCTGCCAATGAACCAAATTATGAACATCTTCTTGTCCTTGGAACAACTCCGGAAAAAGCACCGGAGGAAGGGGAATATGTTACTATGACATTTGAAAAAGGAGTTCCTGTTTCTGTAAACGGAAAAGCAATGAAAGTTTCCGATATCATCCGTGAATTAAACCGTCTTGGTGGAAAGCACGGTATCGGTATCATTGACATTGTTGAAAATCGTGTGGTTGGTATGAAATCCCGCGGTGTTTATGAGACTCCGGGAGGAACCATTCTCTATGAGGCACATCAGCAGTTGGAAGAATTGATTCTTGACCGTGACACCTATGCTGTCAAGGAAGAAATGGGTAACAAACTTGCTCAAATCGTTTACGAAGGTAAATGGTTCAGCCCTCTTCGGGAAGCTGTCCAGGCATTTATCGAATCCACTCAGGAGTATGTAACCGGCGAAGTCAAATTCAAACTTTACAAAGGTAATATCATAAAAGCGGGAACAACTTCTCCATACTCCCTCTACAACGAAAGCCTTGCATCCTTCACAACCGGTGACCTTTACGATCATCATGATGCTGATGGATTCATCAACTTGTTTGGTCTTTCCACAAAAGTTCGTGCCATGAAGATGCAGGAAGTAAATAAAAACGGAAAATAAGATAGAAAGAAGTATATTCCAATTTATAAAAAAGTCTTCTCCTCCCTGAAAAGAGGAGAAGACTTTTCAATTGACTCACTATACAGGATTACTACTTACTTTGCACTGCCGATATTGCCTGCAATTATTGCAACTCCGGCAATAGCTGCTCCCCCGAGGAGCAGCTTGATTCCACGGCTGATAGAGTCCTGATTATCGCCGCTAAGACCGAGCCTAATCTGAACACCGCCGTAAACTCCAACAAAAACGCCTATTGTCTTACCAATATTTTTTACTAACCCTTGGAGTTCGTCCATACCCTTAATACTAAATGCAGCGGAAGCTTGTCCCAAGCAGATAAGCCCCATAATAAAGGCCATGCACAGCGTTTGTAAAATCACACCTTTGTTTCGCTTTAGCCATGCGAGAACTCGATTTGATTTGCCAGATTCCGAATTTGAATTACCAACGGCAAATATGTCATTTGTGGTTGCTTGTAAATTTTGCACTACCCTAGTTTTATCATTCCTTTCTCTTTGTTTTTTTCAACAATCTTTTTTTATTCCCCCTCCCCGCCACAAACTTGAGGCAGGGGAAGAAAGATTGTTGAATGATGTAATATAGTAGGTACATATTTAATATATCTATAATTTTTAAATTTTTGAGATTGATAAAAAATGAGTATTAAGAGTAAATAAAAAGGCACAAAAAAAGACCCAGGAGAAGGGTCTGAATCATCTACTTCGTAATTAATCAGCACCACCCGTCTAACGGGTGGTTTGCTCTACGGCTATAAGCCTTTGTTACCGGCTAGCGTCTAAAGGCGCTAGCTTTCACTTTGTTCAAGCTATCTTGCCTTTGCCGCTTTTGCCTGCCCCTGGAAGGGGCATTT
>JALEKC010000075.1 GCA_022769325.1 Eubacterium sp.
TGGAAGAGGTTGATATCACGGAGGAAAACCATGAAGCAGGTTTCTATATGCCGGTTCAGCGTGTCTGCCGGCCGGACAGTACGTTTCGAGGATTCCAGGGGCAGATTGAGGGCGGAGAAGTCTGTGTCGGTGATGAGGTGACTACTCTGCCAAATAACGAGACGGCAAAAGTAACAGGCATTCACGTCGGTGATAAAGAAAGTGAAAAGGCAGTCAAGGGACAACCTGTTACCATTCAGTTGGACCGTGAAGTGGATGTATCCAGAGGTTGTGTGATTTCCAAAGGTTCTCAGGTTAAAGTGGCATCCACATTGACGGCTACCCTCCTTTGGATGGACGACGATGAATTGATAAACGGAAAAAATTTCTTTTTCAAACTGGGCACGAAGACGATTCCGGGTTCTGTGACCGAGATTGAATATGCCATCGATGTCAACACTGGCGAGAAGAAATCCGTGAAGACACTTAGCAAAAATGAAATTGCGGTATGTAGGATTTCTTTGGCAGACAAGATTGTTATCGACGAATTTAACAGACATAAAACGTTGGGAGAATTTATCCTGATTGACCGAGTCACCAATATGACATCTGCTTGTGGAGTAGTAGAAGCGGTTAATGTGGACGAAAATGGTTTTCACGAAAGCCGTGTGGACCGAAATGTACGTGCAGCCATAAAAGGTCAGACGGCAGTAACGGTAGAATTTGTAAAGAGTGAAAAAGTGGACCGTTCGTTTGTGGAAGATGTGGAAAAAGTGCTTCATATCAATGGAAGACATACGTATTTGTATGCCCCGGCCCAAGGGGAGGACATTTCCATCGTTCTGAAACACCTTCACCGGGCAGGTATCGTGGTATTGCTTTTGCTTAACCAGAAACAGGCAGACAGCATTGTGAATAAAAGTGAAAATTACATCACAAATTGGCAGGAAAATGGCACTGAAGTGGAAGAAGTGGCCGAGTTTATAAAGAGTCGTTCCGCTTACGGAGAAGTTTCCCTTTAAGAAAAAATATTTAGTGAAATGAGGAAAGCGTATGGCAAATAAAAAAGATTTGGTAATTATCGGAAGCGGGCCGGCGGGACTTTGTGCAGCCATCTATGCCGGTCGGGCGATGCTGGACCAGGTGGTGATTGAAAAGGAAAGTTTCAGTGGTGGACAAGTGATTACGACGGAGCGAATTGATAATTACCCGGGTTTATATGGTATCAGCGGTTATGAAATGGCAATGAAGTTTCGGGAACATGCCAATCAGCTTGAGATTCCGTTTATGGAGGGAGAAGTGACAGAAATAATTGATAATTCTTCCGGAGAGACGTCTTCCAAACTGGTAACATTGACAAACGGCGAGACCATCGAAACCAAAGCGGTCATATTTGCCACAGGAGCCCGTCACAAAATGCTTTCGGTCAAAGGCGAGAAAGAACTTACGGGGGCTGGTGTGTCCTACTGTGCGACCTGTGATGGGGCTTTCTTCCGGGGAAAAACCGTTGCTGTGGTAGGCGGCGGTGATGTGGCACTGGAAGATGCATTATATCTTTCCAATTTGTGCGAAAAAGTGTATTTGATTCATCGAAGAGATGGCTTGCGGGGAGCCAAAGTTTTACAAAGGAGAGTGGCAGAGGCAGCCAATATCGAATTTCTTCCCTTCTATGAAGTGCAGGAAATCTGTGGAGATGGCATGGTGGAGAAGATTCGCATAAAGCAGAATCAAACGGGCGACGAAAAAGAGTTGCCAGTGTCCGGCATATTTATTGCCATCGGAATGGACCCGCAGAACGAGGCGGCAAAAGGTTTGCTGGAACTTGATAAGACGGGCTATATCTGTGCAGGAGAGGACTGTCGCACCAGTGTGCCGGGGATTTATGCAGCCGGTGATATCCGCACCAAATCGCTGCGCCAAGTTGTAACCGCGGTGGCCGACGGCGCCGTTGCTATCGCGAGCCTGGAGCAGGATTTAAATAATTAAAGAACACAATGAAAAAATTAATAGGATAGCCCCCATGTGCGAACAACGATTTGTCCTCACATAGGGGCTATTTTTCGTACAGTATTCTTTTTAATCGTACAATATTTAATCGTACAAAGATTTTCCGTGAGCTACACGACCGTAAATCTTTTGTGCAATTACCACAAAAGCAGAGACGGTCATGTAAATGCAGGAAGCAGCTCCCAGACCAACACATACCACAAAATATATGTACATAACTATTTTGCCAATCATGAAAAAGCTCCTTTCGCTAACGTTAACGCTGTTGGTTCTATTATTATTTGGTTTTTGTATCTTCGGTCAGGGCATCTTCCTCGCCGAAATTATCAATGCGAAAACTGAAAATACAAGCACCAATTAAGAGGATTACAGACAATCCAATAATAATATATTCAAACATAATATCCCTCATTTCTGTGTTATTTGGCCCTTTTAAGGTATACCAAAAAAACCACTAAGTTCCCTACAACAATAGTGGAAAATTTTTACATATACATAGATACAATAAGGGAGTTAGCGCTTTTTGCCGTCCTTTCGATAGACGCAGCGAATCAGAGGTATGTGTCCGCTGGTATTGTGCGTCATATTGTGAAATTGTAAAAATAGAGTTGAATGAAACGTATGTGGAAGATATTCCACGGTCGAAAGGCAAGCAGACAATCGACGAATCAGTGACTGCAGGGTGCGTTGCTCATTTTTTCGGAATGTTTCCGGTCCATCGCTGGATTTGGCGATGCGGTCCTCATAAACCATCTTTGAGCCATCGCTAATTTGGGCATGATTCACATGCTTTACGGAATTGCTGTGCAAATATTGGACATGAAAAGAAGATGTGTTTGGTGATTGTATAAAGAAACACATTTCACAAAGCAATATAGATAGAATAAGAAAGCCCATCAAGTGCTTTTGTATCCGCAGATTGTGCATATAATTCCTCCCCTGGGTCATTTTCAGGTCTCGAAAAGAATGGTTACTTACTTGCATCCCTCATTATAACGCAAAGGAAAGGGGATGACAAGAACTGCCGGCAAATCTTTGCCAAATCTAAACCAGTGAGTTATGAATAATGTTGAATATTGTTGAAAACTGTAGAAAGCTTGCCCCTGCTCCTCTAATCACAACCCCCAAAGTGGACGATATAGATTGTAATAGGAAGGTCTGTAATGCCCCGTCAAGGCATACAAAAGATGGAGGAAGGAGGCGGACAGGTATGAATGAAATGTTTATAAAAGCTCTTGGATTTGCGAATGAGAAGCATGCCGGACAGATGCGAAAGGATGGGAAAACACCTTATATCTGGCATCCTATTGCAGTGGCAGAATTGTTAAAAAAAGCCGGGTACGGGGAGAAGTACCAGGTGGTGGCACTTCTCCATGATACCTTGGAAGATACGAATGCTACGGAAAAAGAGATTCTTTCTTTTGGCGAGGAAATATTGAAATCCGTCAAACTACTCACGCGGCCGGAGGGAGCAGATGAAAGAAAGTATGTGGCAGGTATTTTAAAGGATGATATGGCAGCGGTTGTAAAAAATGCAGATAAGATTTGTAATCTGTATGATTCCGTGTACAACGGAAAAACCGGAGAAAATCGGGATCCAAAAGCCGTTGCATTTGCGCAGCGATACCTTCAAAAAGCAGAAAAATATTATAAAAATAAATTTTCAAAAGCGTTGGATGATACCATACAATTTACCGGAGAAGCACTGTCGGTTTCTGTAGTGCCGGATCCGGTCAGTCCCAATTATACACAGGAAGAGATGAAGATATATCGGTAATTGTTTTAGGATTCAAATCCGATTTCTCTGGCAAAATTTTGAAAATCGCGAATGGTTGTAGCAAATGACTTGACATCCTTTCCAAATTCTTCCTGTGCATCTTCTGCTGTGACAGAATAGGTGTGGGAATCTCCGTTTATAGTATATTTCCAAGTGATTTCGCCGGCATTTCCAATCAATGCCAGGAAGACATAAGAATACCGTTTCATGCGTGCCTGCAATTTCGCTTCGTCGCCGGTCTGTGGAGAGGACAAGCAAAGAGTCCAGCCATAGGGCTCATTTTTCGTTTGAAGCTCGGAAGTAAAGTCCCCCAAGGTATCTTGGATTCCCAGAGTGTTTGAAAGGTATTCATTGTCGGAGGGAGATCCGATGTAGTCATGTCTGGCATCGTAAACTCTCGCAATGTAGGGGGAAATCGTAGTGCCTTCCTGCCAAATGATATCGCCGTTGATGCGAACCTCATGTATTTCACTTGTGGCTGTATAGGAAAGATCCCAATTTTTGTGTGGTGTAAATAGAAAAGTTTTTTTGGAACTTAATTGTAAAGAAACTACACCATTTTCCTCGGTTATTTTTTGCTTTGCGGTTGTAAAATCAAGGGGCAGTTTTCCCTGAATCTTCAGCTCATGAGAAGAAACCTCAATGTCGTATTTTACAGTATTTAATATATATTCTCCGCTGAATAATAGAAAATAAATAGTGACAAAACAGGCAGTTAAAATCACGGCAAGACTGGAAACCAAAGTGACGATACGACGGGTTCTGGTTTTGATTTTACGCAAATAATCGATTTCTTCTTTTGCCTGTTCTTTTTCCTCCGGAGTGGTCTCCTCCGGGGTCGTCATATCTTCATAAATCGTCCGACACGAGGTGCAATCTTCCAAATGTACGGAAACAGCCTCTGTGCCGGTTTCACTCAGCAATCCATCCACATAAGAGGGAAGAAGATCCTGCACGATGTCGCAGGGTAATAATGTTTTACTCATAATTTCGAAACTCCTTTCGCAATTGTTCTTTGGCGCGGTAAAATGTCACCCGTGCCCAGTTCTCAGATTTCCCCATAATTTCCCCGATTTCTCCGTAAGACAAATTGCCATAGATACGGAGGAGAATGACTTCGCGACCCGGGTCTTTCAGGTTGTGAATTTTTCGCAGAAGTTCCATTTTCTCAAAGGAAGAGAGGACTTTGGCTTCGGCACTCATTTCCAGCGTGCTATTTTCTGTCAAAGGTTCTGTGGGTGGATGTTTACGCAAGTGGGCGAGAAATACATTTTTTGCAATCCCGCAAAGCCAGGTAGAGACTTTGCTTCCGCCACTAAAATATCCCACACTTTTCACCGCCTGAAAAAAAGTTTCCTGTGTCAACTAATCAAAGTAGGAAAAACAGCTACACATTTTTCCTACCACAAAGTTCATCGCAGATTGTTTCATACTCCTTTGCATAGATACTGCCCTTTGCCCAGATGAAATCAAAATCATGTTTCATGGAGAAATCATTGAGTTTGATTTCTCTGAGGCTGTGGCGGGCAAGTTCGTCCTTGA
>JALEKC010000087.1 GCA_022769325.1 Eubacterium sp.
CATGCCAAATTTTAATCCCTTTGAATGAATATAATCGGCAACTGCCTTGATTCCATGAGGAAATTTTTTGGGGTCCGCTACTAAATTGCCGTCTTTATCGCGTTCACGAAGACTCCAACAATCATCAATGACAATATACTCATATCCGGCATCTTTGTATCCTTCCCGGACAAAACAGTCGGCAATTTCTTTAATCAATGTTTCATTGATATCCCAGGTAAAAGTGTTCCAGGAATTCCAGCCAAGAGCCGGAAGAAATCCCATAGCATTGTTCTCATTTGTTTGTGTCATAATAAACCTCCATATATATTTCGTCAAGGGATTTACTAGCCATTCATATCCCTCGCTTTCCGTAGTATTAACATCATTTTAGCATTAGGGATGTTGCCAATCAAGTGTTTTCTTGCTAAATTGTAACGAATCGACTGGAAAAAGTGCCGAAGAGATTGCAAAAGAGCTGGATATGTCGTTGGAGGAAGTAGAGAAAGTGTTGTGCTGATATGACGATTTTTTCTATTTCAGGGAAAACAGCAATAAAAAGGAAAAAATCGGTAAGAATTGGAGAAAATGTGTAATTTATATTGTTAATAAAAAAAAGATTTGCTATAGTTAAATTGTCGTTTGTCCTTAAATTTTAACCGTTTGTCCAAAAATCTCTTTTTTGACAAAAAATTATGCTATATTAAAACAATAATGATGCTAGGGTCAAATTTTTGAACCTGACATCACAATAGTTAAAGTAGGAGGTATTTGTTATGAGAAAGGAAGTAAAAAAAGTTTTTGCAATGGGAGTGTTAGCGTCTGTATTTGCCACAGCTTCTTTTAGTGGATCTGTCAGTAAAGTTGAGGCGGCAGAAAATCAGGAAGTAAAGATTGACAGCCAAAACTTCCCAGATGCAGTTTTTCGCGCAAGCATGAATTCCTTTGACAAGGATAAAAACGGAATTCTTTCGCAAGAAGAAATTAGCAAGGTTACAAGCCTTACCATCAACTCTTATGATTATGATAAAGAGATAAGCTGTGATGTGGATATCACGGGTGTTGAAAAACTATCAAATCTTCAATATGTAAAATTGTATAGTGAGAAAAAAATCATTGGTTCACTCAAAAATAATACAAAGCTGAAAGTGGTGGACATCGCTGAAAATGCGTCGCTTACATGGAAAGAATATGAAGCAATGCTACCTGTGGAGCAGCTGGAAATACTGATGATTTCAAAGGATAGCAAAATGACAAAAATATCGCTTCCTAAAAATGACAGATTGGATTGTTTGTCATTAACAAATTGCAAGAAATTGAAAAAGCTGGATGTAAAAAACCTAAAAAATCTGGAAGAACTGACCGTAAATAATACGGCGGTAAATAAACTCGATCTTCGTAAGAATAAAAAATTGAAGAAACTGTATATTCAGTCTGGACAAGCGTGTGTGACAGAGGATATTACGAAAGGCAAAAATAGTTACAAAGATTTAATGAAAAAGTACGGGAGTGAGGTATTTTATCAGAAACCAAAGACGACATGTGATATTCGATTGCCAAAAAATAATAAGATTACGGATTTGGATTATTTTGTGAAAAATAAAGAACTTGACCTATCGGAATGCAAAAAGTTAAGTCAGGTCAATATCAATGGTTCAACGACATTGAAAGCCAAGAATACCTGGTATAAAGCACGTGGTACCAAAGTAGATATTTATGCTGGTGGCTTAAAGCAAAAAATAAAGAAATGCAATGTGCAGACCCAAAAAGGTTATACATATATCAAGGCAGCAAAGAAAGACAAAAATAAATATAGTTATTGTACTCTTGAAGAATATAAAAAAGCAGAAGAGGAATGGACAACAGAAGGATAAAATTGTCAGTGAAGAAGAATTTAAGGAGCGGTATGTAAGTTAAAAAGGGGTTGAAAAACCTACGCAAAGTACAAAAAGGTGCTGCGACAAAAGATACGCTATCAAAAAATGGAAAAGAATAAATAATGTGACTTATCATCTCTTTTGTGGTACAATAAGAAAAACGAATGAGTGGTGTCTTTTGACATCGGAAATGGAGGTATTCATGAAAGAGACAACAAGTGCAATCCGGGATGCCAGAAAGCTTGGTATACCGAAGATGTTATTGCTCGGATTGCAGCATATGTTTGCCATGTTTGGTGCTACAATTTTGGTGCCAATTTTGGTCAGTAGTTATTATGGGGATGTATCACAGGGGAGACTGATACAGGTTACATTGTTTTGTGCAGGTATCGGCACACTTTTTTTTCATCTTATGGCAAAAATGAAAGTGCCGGCATTTCTTGGTTCATCTTTTGCTTTTTTGGGGGGCTTTGCCACCGTGGCGAAGTTTAATGATGGCATGTATGCCGGCATGAGTGGCGATGATAAATTGGCTTATGCCTGTGGGGGTATCGTGATTGCCGGACTTTTGTATTTGATTTTAGCTTTTATCATCAAGATGGTGGGGGTTAAAAAAGTGATGCGTTTCTTGCCGCCGGTGGTGACAGGTCCTATTATTATCTGTATAGGGTTGAATCTGGCGGGTTCTGCCATTTCCAACGCGTCTATGAATTGGCCCCTTGCGTTGATTGCTCTTGTGACAATTATTATCTTTAATATATGGGGAAAAGGAATGTGGAAAATTATTCCAATTCTAATGGGAGTTGTAATTTCGTATGTCATCGCTTGTATTTTTACGGCCTGTGGCATTCATAATGCAGATGGTTCCACCATTGTAAATCTTTCATCTACCATGGAGGCTAGTTTGGTCGGCTTACCGGGATTTCAATTTTGTAAATTTGATTTGTCCGCGATTCTCGTAATGGCACCCATTGCCCTTGCAACCATGATGGAGCACATCGGAGATATTTCTGCAATCTCTGCTACTGTCGGGGAAAATTATCTGGAAGACCCAGGTCTTCATCGGACCTTAATCGGGGATGGTATTGCAACCAGTATTTCGGCTTTGATAGGAGGACCTGCCAATACCACATATGGTGAAAATACCGGTGTATTGGAACTTAGTCGTGTCCATGATCCTCGGGTGATTCGTCTTGCAGCAGTTTATGCTATCGTACTCAGTTTTATTCCCAAAATGGCATCGTTAATTGGGTCTCTTCCTACAGCGATTATCGGCGGTGTAAGTTTTATTCTGTATGGAATGATTTCTGCCATTGGTATTCGAAATGTAGTGGAAAATAAGGTAGATTTGACAAAATCAAGGAATTTGATTATTGCAGCAGTAATTCTTGTCAGCGGATTGGGATTTGCAGATGGAATTACCTTTACAGTGGCAGGTACTTCCGTGACATTGACCGGACTTGCCATCGCTGCTTTGGCAGGCATTATCTTGAATGCAATTTTGCCGGGAAAAGATTATGAATTTGACACAGTTGTGAAAGAAACGGAGGAATAAAAATGGCAGGAAAAGTTACCTATTTGGATCATCCATTGATTCAGCATAAAATATCAAGATTGAGAGACAAAAGTACAGGAACCAACGAATTTCGTTCACTGGTTGAAGAAATAGCGATGCTTATGGGATATGAAGCACTACGAGATTTACCAACGGAAGAGGTTACCGTGGAGACACCTATTGAGACTTGTAAGACGCCGGTTATCGCCGGAAGAAAGATGGCAGTTGTGCCGATTTTACGTGCCGGACTTGGTATGGTAAGTGGTATAACCGCACTGGTACCAACGGCAAAAATTGGGCATATTGGTCTTTATCGCGATGAGGAAACCCATGAACCCCACGAATATTATTGCAAATTGCCGGATCCAATTGAGGAGCGGCTTATCGTCGTGACTGATCCCATGCTGGCAACCGGGGGGTCCGCTGTGGCTGCCGTGGATTTTATCAAGCAGCACGGTGGAAAAAATATAAAATTTTTGTGTATCATCGCCGCACCGGAGGGCGTGGAACGTCTGCAGAAAGCCCATCCGGATATACAGATTTATGTGGGCCATTTGGATCGGGAATTAAATGAAGCGGCGTATATTTGCCCTGGACTGGGAGATGCCGGTGATCGGATTTTCGGAACGAAATAATGAGAATGAAAGTAGAAAAGAGTATTGGGAAAAAGCAATAGGAGGGCAAGACATGGTATTGGATTGGGACAACTATATCAAAACAGCGAGACAGGTGTCTGCGGAGGGCTGTGTGCTCTTGAAAAATGAGGTGCAGGCACTGCCTTTGAAACAAGGTTGTCATCTGGCTGTATTTGGAAGAATTCAAAATAATTATTATAAAAGCGGTACCGGTTCCGGAGGGATGGTAAATGTTTCCAAAGTGACGGGGATTTTGGATGCATTGTTGGAAGAAACAGACATCACGGTGGACGAAAAGGTGCGAAAGACCTATGAGGACTGGGAAGCAGAAAATCCATTCGATGAGGGTATCGGATGGGCCAATGAGCCATGGTCCCAGGTGGAAATGCCTCTTGAGGATTCTTTTGTCCAATCCGCTGTCCAACGCAATGAAATGGCTTTGATTATCATAGGAAGGACGGCGGGAGAAGACCGAGATAATGTGGATGAAGAGGGAGCCTATCGTCTTTCCAAGCGGGAAATCGAAATGATAAAGAAAGTGACGAGTCATTTCCAAAAAACGGTGGTACTTTTTAATGTGGGAAGTATCATGGATATGTCCCATCCTTGTCTACAGGCTTGCCAGGCACTGATGATGGTATGGCAGGGCGGCATGCTAGGCGGCTACGGAGTCGCTGATGTGTTGATGGGAAGAGTCAATCCCTGTGGCCATTTGACGGACACCATTGCCAAAAGCATGGAAGATTACCCTTCCACGAAAAATTTTGGGGATGAAAATTGTGATTATTACGAAGAAGATATTTATGTGGGATATCGGTATTTTGAGACCGTGGCGAAAGACAAAGTGCAATATCCTTTTGGATATGGTTTGTCCTATACAACATTTCGGGAAGAATGCCGGAGTATTGTAAAAAATCAGGAGAGCTGTCATCTGGAAATGGAAGTGGAAAATATAGGAGAAGTTGCGGGAAAACAGGTGGTACAGGTGTATGCCAGAGAACCACAGGGAAAACTAGGGAAACCGGCTCGTGTGCTAGTCGCCTTTGCCAAAACCGGTTTGCTGGCTCCCGGTCAAAAGGAATTGGTAAGATTGGATATTCCTCTTTCTCGTTTTGCTTCTTATGACGATTCCGGTGTCAGTGGGGATGCTTACTGTATTATTTTGGAAATGGGCGAATATGGAATTTACGTGGGTGACAACGTAAGAGATGCTGTTTTTGCAGGTTCTTTTGAAGTACCACAGCAAGTGGTTTTGGAGAAATTGTCTCAAACTTTGGCACCGGTAGAGGCCTTTCGCCGCATGAAAGCAGTGGAAGAATCCGAAAATACATGGAAAATGATAGAAGAAGACGTGCCCCTTGGAAAGAAAGTGGAAGAAGAGAAGCGCCGGGAGCATTTGCCAGAGGAGATTACTTATACGGGAGACCAGGGCTGGAAGCTTGCGGATGTGGCAGCTGGAAAAACTACCATGGATTCCTTTATTGCACAATTTTCCGATGAAGATTTGTCCTGTATCATTCGCGGAGAAGGCATGGGAAGTCCGAAAGTCACACCGGGAACAGCGGCGGCTTATGGCGGTGTCTCGGCTCATTTACAGGATATGGGAATTCCTTGTGGATGCTGTTCCGATGGACCTTCCGGAATGCGAATTGATTGCGGAAAGAAGGCATTTAATCTGCCCAATGGCACATTGATTGCCTGTACATGGAATGAATCCCTGGTGCAGGAACTATTTTCCTACTTGGGAATGGAAATGATTTCCAATCAAATTGACAATATTCTGGGACCAGGTATGAACATTCACAGACATCCGTTAAATGGTCGAAATTTTGAATATTTTTCCGAGGATCCATTAATTTCGGGGAAAATGGCTGCTGCCGAGATTCGAGGATTGAAATCCATAGGTGTCACAGGTACACTGAAACATTTTGCCGCCAATAATCAGGAAAAGCGGCGAAGAGACATTGATTCGGTAATTTCGGAGCGTGCCCTTCGGGAGATTTATTTGAAGGGATTTGAAATTGCGGTAAGAGAGGCAAAGGCAGACTCGGTTATGACTACCTATGGCAAGTTGAATGGGGTCTATACGGCGGGCCGATATGAATTGAATACTTCCATTTTACGTGACGAATGGGGCTTTGAAGGCATCGTAATGACCGACTGGTGGGCACAAATCAACAACCAGTCCGGCACCGAGGGAGTGGGTAATGATTTTGCCTCCATGGTTCGTGCGCAAAATGATATATATATGGTTTGCCCTCAGGGAGACGAAAACCGCACCGGAGACAATACTTTGGAAGAATTGGCCACAGGGGCATTGACTCGGGGAGAATTACAAAGAAGTGCTGCCAACATCTGTCGCCAGTTAATGGAAACTCCTGCCTTTGTGAGACAAAATGGAAAGGCAGTTACGGTGGAGATTATAAATAAGCCGGAGGATAAAAACGATTTCAATATGGAAGATATTATATATTATGAAATCGATGAAAAGGGTGAGATTCCATTGGCAGATGTGGATACATCCAAAGGAAGCAGTGTTGTATTTGCCATTCAGGTACCGGAGGGACGGCTTTATGATTTGCAAATAGAATATTCTTCTGATTCGGGAGAAGTTGCCCAAATCCCAATGACGATTTTCAGTCAGAGTGTGCCGATTGGTGTGGTGACCTTTAATGGCACGGAGGGTCGGATTCAGACAGTGACGAAAAAGGTTTACATGGCTATGAAATATGTGGTCGTTCGATTGTATTTTGTCCAGGGAGGCTTGAAACTTCGCAAATTCGAGTTTTCTTATACTGGTAGAAACTTACAGGAAGAATATGGTGTGGTTGACTTAGATGGCAATGTTGGATTTGATATTGCTTTTCGTTGAGAATATAGAATATTTTGAAGGGAGGCAGCGGATGGAAATATTGCTTGGAATCCTTGTGATGCTTTTGGTACTTTCAAATGTGTATTTAATGATTGTGATGCAGCGTCGCAGCCGCGAGCCGGATAAAAATCCGCAGATCGAAGAACTTCGAAGAGAAGTGGCCCAAATCCAAAAAATGTTTACGGGAGTAAAAACCCGTGGAATTTGGGGGGAGTGGCAGCTAGGCAGCATTTTAAGTGAAACTCTTTCTCCGGAGCAGTATGAGACGGAATGCATGGTGATACCGGGAAAGCAAACTCGGGTGGAATATGCCATAAAGCTTCCCGGTCGTTTTGAAGAGCCGGTGTATCTTCCTATAGATTCAAAATTTCCGCTGGATGCCTATCTCCAATACGAAGAGGCATTGCAAAGCGGAAGCCGTGAAATGGCCGAAGATGCAGCCATTGTTTTTCGCAATCGGGTAAAAGCCTTTGCCAAAGAGATTCACGATAAATATATCATGCCGCCCTATACCACGGATTTTGCTATTCTATTTTTCCCCATTGAGGCAATTTATGTAGAGGCAGTTAAACTTGGGCTGGCTCAGGAATTGATGAAATCCTATCAGGTAACTTTGGCATCACCTTCCAGTATCGGTGTGCTGATTAATAGCCTTCAAATGGGATTTCGAACCCTTGAAATTCAGGAAAAAAGCGGGGAAGTCTGGCATGTGCTGACGGATGTCCGGGGAGAAGTGGATGAGTATGAAAAGGTTCTTTTGAATGTTCAAAAGCGTCTGGAGCAGACAGAAAAAGAGCTGGAAATGCTGGTGGGAAGACGAACCCGGGTATTGAAGAAAAAATTGGAAGTTCTGGAAGACGAAGTAGAGGATTAAAAAAGAAAAATAAAAAAGGCAAAGAATTGCTCCCTTGGATGAAAGCATCATCTGAGGGAGCAAATTTTTGTCTGAAATTTTTAGTCTAGGCCTTTACTTTTCGGACGTTGGAAGCCTTGCCATAAATCACTTTTGTCTTGCCATTAACCTTTGTTTTTACAAAGGCTTTTACATAGAAGGAAGTAGTTGCCTTCTTCTTTAGTTTCAAAGTAAATTTACATTTCTTGGCGGAAATATTTTTTACTTTTACAAATTTGATTTTCTTTGCTTTTTTCGCCTTTGTTCCCTTTTTTACTACCTTTTTGTAAACGGTATAGCCGGAAGCACCCTTTACTTTTTTCCAGGTAAGTGTTGCTTTTCCCTTCTTTTTCTTTACCGAAGTTAATTTTGTCTTTCCTACGGTTACTTTTGCCGGTGATGTAACCTGCGTGGAAGTAGGTGCTATTACGGAAATCACGGTCGAAGGAGCCGGTGTGCTGGTTGGCACTACAGACATACCAAGAAGCACAAGGGCGTTGGTATTTCCACTGGCTGCAAGGGCTTTCTTTGTAGAATCGCCCACACCCTCAAAGGCGGTGGAATCAATGGTTACATTAGGATTGATGTTGATTTCCTTCAGATTTGGCACGTTTTTAAATGCATCATCACTGATATGAGTTAAGGATTGTGGAAGCTGTACTTTTTCTAGGTTTCCACATTTTTCAAAAGTTCCTTTTTCAATGGTTGTAAGGCCCTCTGACAGATATACATTGTGAATCTGCGCACAGTTGAATGCATATTCGCCTAAAGTGTAATCGGTATCGGAAGATATTTCTACTTGCAAAATATTCCCGCAATTGGCAAAAGCATAGGAACCGACACTTGTGACAGAACCCTTCAATACAATATTGTGGATGCCGCTATTGTAAAAGGCATAATCGCCTAAAGTACCGATGGAACCGCTGTCATTTACAATAAAATCGGTGATATTTGCTGTCTTTTCAATGGCATAATCTCCGAGACGTTCCACTCTTCCGTTGATGGTAATGGTGTGAAGCTGACTACAGGAAAATGCGTAATCATCGATGTTTTTAATGGAAGCACCGGTTGCCAATGTAAAGTCCAAGAAATTTGGTGTATTTGCAAAGGCATATTTTCCAATGGTTTCCATATTACTTACAATGGTAATGCTTTTGATTTTGGAATCTATGAAGGCATTGTCTCCGATGACTTTTAAGGATGTAGGCAGCGAATCGGAAAGAGTGGAAGCCCCAAATTCTGTCGTGCCACTTTCTATGCTTGGCGTATCAATGATTCCGCTCTCAACGGAAGGAGTTTCATAAGTACCTGCAATGATTTGGTCTATGGTTGTCTGGATTTCCTGATTGGTATAGCTTTTTACATATTCCACCGTGGAGGCGGCAAAGGTTTTGGACCCGATGATTTCGATGCTGTCCGGCAGATATACGGTCAAGCAGTTGGTCTTTTCAGAAAAAGCGGCGTCGATGCCCCGTACCAGCTGACCGTTGATTTTGTATGGTACCACGATGGAAGAGTCGTTGTACAGTCCGTCGAAGCTGGTAATGGTGTAAATACCATTGACGTATTCTGCATGAAACAGAGATTCGTCGGTAATTTCTAAAGTTTCATTGGTTTCTGCTGCCAAAGTGACAGCATTGTCAGCCGATGTCACTCCAAGGGAGCTAAGCACAAGGGCTGCTGAGAGGGTGAGTGCACCCAAAATTTTGTTCATTTGTTTCATTTTCTTTTTCCTCATCTTTCTTTTAGCGATAAAAATCGGTTACATAAACAAAGCAACGGCAGGGAAGACTGCGACATATTTCTTTGGCACGCATGGCTTCTTTCCGGTCTTCATAAATGCCAAAGACCGTTGGCCCGCTTCCACTCATGAGAGCACCCAGGGCACCATTTTCCATCATCGTCTGTTTGATGAGAGCAATGTCCGGATGTGCCGGGATGGTGACGGTTTCCAAAATATTTGCCATGTTGTGGCAAAGGCCGTGAAGATCCCTGTTTTGTATGCAGTCCAGCATTTTGTCAATATCCGGATGCACCGTGTTTTCGTCCAATACGAGATTGGAGTAAACAAATTTGGTGGAGACATGAAAACCGGGTTTGGCAATGAGGACATAGCAATCCGGGGCAGCAGGAAGGGGTGACAGAATTTCACCGATTCCTTCGGAAAGAGCGGTGCCTTTTTGAAGGCAATAAGGAATATCTGCTCCCAACGTAACTCCGCGAGTCTTCAGCTCCTCCAGTGAGAGACCGAGATGAAAAAGCCGATTCATGGCAAGCATACAAGAGGCAGCGTCGGTGCTTCCTCCGGCCATACCGGCGGCCACTGGGATGCGTTTGTCCAAAAAAATGGAAAGACCTTCTGTGATTCCAAATTCTTCCATGAGCAATCGTGCACTTTTATAGACAAGATTGTCTTCATTTACAGGAAGAAAGTGAAGATTGGTGGTCAGGCTGATGCCCGGTGTCCGTGTCTTTTTCAATGTGAGACGGTCAAATAACCGTATACTCTGCATAATCATTTTTACTTCGTGATAGCCGTCTTCCCGGCGGCGAACAACATCCAGACCAAGGTTAATCTTGGCTGGAGCATTAATCCAGGTTGAGTCCATGAAATACGTTGCCCCCTATTTATAGTATAGTAAGGATATTAAAGATGCCTATGAATTGCTTCGTTGCTTCGTTGCTTTGTATCTTTCGTAATTCTGCAAACATTCGGAATCCACTGATTTACTATGTAAATCGCTCCTTCCTCATGTTTAGTGGGTCCCAAGGTCAAATATTTTATCATGCAAGCAAGAACGACATTTGACTTTTGGACCTTGGCATCATTAATTATAACAGAAAAATGGAAAAAGGGAAAGGGTTTTCCTTTTCGAATAAAAAATGAAAAACGGGTTAAACTCTCAAAAAAGATATCAGGAGGTCAAAATGAAGATTATAAAAAAAATTCTATTTGGGGCAGCAGTTTTGGGAGTTTGTGTTTTGATGCATTTTTATGGAGAGGCTACAGAGGCCAAAGAGAGACAGGAGGATATAGCAAAGGAAGTGATACGGCTTCATGTGGTTGCCAACAGCGATTTGGAAATCGATCAAAAATTAAAATTGGAAGTGAAGGAAGAAATTGTAACTATGCTGCGACAGAAAATGCAAGATGATAC
>JALEKC010000096.1 GCA_022769325.1 Eubacterium sp.
TGCCATTGAGCGTGTCCTTGCCAGAACACACTCAGGCATAAAAGGATTCCTTTTGAAAAAAGAGAAATCACAGCAACTGACACTGGCTGAATGCTTTGCTGAATTGGGTTTCAAGTGATTGCGGTTTGAAAAATGGGGAAACTCAAAACTTTTTTATTTTCTTTCCCTGAATTAATCTGCTTTATATCCTGCTGCCTTTCTTTTCAAGGTAGACAAACGGTCCAAGGCGGCATTCAATGTCTCATCTTTTTTGGCAAAGTGAAGTCGGATATAATTATGTATCTCTTCGTTGAAAAAGCTAGAGCCTGGGACAGCTCCTACACCGACTTCCCGTGCCAGCCATTCGCAAAAATTCACATCGTCCTTTACCCCAAATTCGGATACATCAAGAAGTACATAATAGGCTCCTTGGGGCTTGGTAAATGTCAAATCCAAATTGGCAAGTCCATCCAAAAACAAATTTCTCATATGGGTATAATGGTCTTGTAATTCCCGGTAATAGGAATCCGGAAAGTTTAATCCTGTCACGGCAGCTTCCATCAACGGTGCCGCTGCTCCCACCGTCAGAAAGTCATGGACTTTTTTTGCCCGTTCTATAATCTCCGGTGAAGCAATCACATACCCAAGCCGCCATCCGGTAATGGAATAAGTCTTTGACAGGGAACTGCAGGAAATGGTTCGCTCTGCCATTCCCGGCAAAGAAGACAGATAGATATGTCTGTGGGGTTCATAGACAATATGCTCATAAACTTCATCTGTAATTACATAGACATCATATTTTATGGCCAGCTCTGCAATCAAAGCAAGTTCTTCTGCCGTAAATACCTTTCCACATGGATTGGAAGGATTACACAAAATCAAGGCTTTTGGTTTTGTTCGAAAAGCTGCTTCCAATTCTTCGGGATCAAACTCAAAATGTGGTGGCTTAAGCGAAACATAAATGGGCTCCGCTCCGGATAAAATGGCATCTGCCCCATAATTTTCATAAAAAGGAGAAAATACTACCACTTTATCCCCGGGATTTGCCACTGTCATCATGGCTTCCGTACTTCCACAGGTTACCACAATCTCCCCTTCTGGATCAATCTTTCGCCCCATAAATCGGGTCTGTTTTGCAGCCAGTGCCTCTCGAAAATTTTGCGCTCCCCAGGTAATGGGATATTGATGAGGCCCTTTTTTTGCTATCTGCTCCAGTCGATTTAAAATTTCTTCCGGTGGGTCAAAATCCGGAAAACCCTGGGACAGATTAATCGCATCATATTGATTGGAAACTCTGGTCATCCGTCGTATGACAGAGTCCGTAAAACCCGCTGTTCGATCTGATAATTTCTGCATAGTTTCCTCCCTTTGTAACCGGGTATCCCCGATTTATTATCTGATATATGACTTCTTATCATTCAAAATATGCTTTTTGTCCAATGAATCCTTAATCATTTCCATCATCTGAATAGTATTCTCATCAGTATTTTTCAAAAAATACTTTTTCTTGGTTAGTCCAAGTCCATGTTCCCCTGAGGTAAGACCTCCCAGTTCTGTAGCTTTATCATATATTGCTGACATATTTAGATCCCTCAGACGAATCCAATCCTCCGCAGGCAAATCACCTCGCACCACACTGATATGTACATTTCCATCTCCCGCATGTCCAAAACCAATAAGCTTCATTCCGGTTTTTTTCTCCTGGTCATGAACAAATTGAATAAATTCAGAGGATTTATGAATCGGAACTACCACATCAACCGGTTCCTGCTCCGATACCGCCTCTATGGATGTCACCAAAGCCCCCCGGACCTTCCATATATCTGCTGCTTCCTCAGAGCTTAACTGTCGGAATCCAATGGCTTTGTTGTCCAGTACAATTCTCTTTGTCTTTTCCACATTTTCCCGGATGGTTTCTTCGCTTCCATCAAAAGTCAAAAGGAGGTAAGCCTTTGCCTCCGGAAAAGGGAAATAGATATGAAGATAATCTTCTCCCAGTTTTGCCACCTCCCGCTCCACAAACTCAATGGCGGTAGGACCGGTATTCCCATGAATAATTTCAATGACACTTCCGATGCCATCTTCCAGATTAGCATAGGGAATGATGACGCTCACCGATTGTTCCGGTTTAGGAATTAATTTCAAGATACATTTTGTAATAATCCCTAGGGTCCCTTCGGAACCAATGATAAGATTTTTCAGGGAGAGGCCGGAACTGTCCTTGACATTTTTACTTCCAAGCGTCACCACTTTTCCATCTGACAGAACCACTTCCAAACCTCTTACATAATCTCTGGTTACACCATATTTTACCGCTCGCATTCCTCCGGCATTGGTGCTGATATTTCCCCCAAGAGTTGCCTTTTTTTCACCGGGATCCGGCGGATAAAACAGTCCCTTGGATTCCACTTCTTTTTGAAAATCCTGCAATACAACTCCTGGTTCCACAGTGGCTGTCAGTGTTTCATAATCAATTTCCAAAATGCGATTCATCTTCGACAAGTCCAGGATGATACCTCCCTGTTCCGGCACGGTAGAACCGGTTAAATTGGTGCCGGCTCCCCGTGGTGTCACAGGAATTTCATTTTCGTAAGCATATTTTAATACCTCGCTGACCTCTTCCGTAGTATGGGGAAAGATGACATAAGAAGCTTTTCCCTTAATCCTTCCCAAGGAATCCGTCAAATATTTATCTTCTATATTTTCGGAAATAATCCGCTCTTTGTCCGCAATAATATCTTCCAATCTGTTTCCCATGGTTGCCTCCAATCTACGCACGTTGTCGTTTTATCAATTAGTCAATTTTGTATTCCCATGCCGGCTTAAAGTATCCTTTGAATTCTTCCTGGAATATTTTCTTTGTTCCTTCTGACTGGAATGCTTCCACAATTCTCTTATATGCCTTGGATTCTGCCTCTGCTTTTCTTGCTCCAATCACACAGAAATAAGCATTGGAATCATATTTCTCTTCAAAGAAGATTCCTTCTTCATTTGGATCAATGCCTGCATCTAATGCATAATTTCCATTCACCACAGCGGCTGTCACATCCGGAAGAATGGAATACGTATCCGAAGCATTAACTTCCACCAGTTCAATCTTTTTATTGTATTTTTCAATATCTGCCACTTCCGGATTTGGTCCTACACCTTCTTTAAAGGTAAATAATCCGGCATTTGCCAAAAGTTTCAAGGCTCTTCCTTCATTGGTAGCATCATTTGGCACGGCAATCTTGTCACCATCCTTGATTTCCGACACATCTTTTATCTTATCCGAATAAAGATTCATTGCAATAATAAATGTATCCGCAATGGCAACCAGGTCATCCCAGCCGTTTTCCTTAATCTGATTTTCCATGTAGGCATGATGCTGCTGGGCTGTCAGATTGATTTCTCCATTTTCCAATGCTTCATTGGGAAGAGCATAATCCGAAAATTGAACATATTCGATATTGATTCCTTCTTTGGCAAGCTCCTCTTTAATCGGATTCCAAATGTCTTCGTAAATCGCTGCCGTCAATCCAATTTTAACCGTTACGGGATTTTCCGGAGAATAATTGTCCAAGCCGGAAGTTCGAGATGTATTTTCTCTACTTTCTTTCTTATTTCCGCATCCTGCCACACTTAAGGCAAATGCTACTATCAATACTGCAATAATGACTTTTGTAAATTTTTTCATACTTCTTTTCCTCCTCAATGGGTATTTTTCTTTGCTATTATATTTCCAATCTGCTGTATGACAGATATAATAACCACTAATACAATAATTGTTACATATACTACATCTTCCTGGTTTCGGTCATGACCATAGCGAATGGCAAAATCACCGAGTCCTCCTGCGCCCACTGCCCCTGCCATAGCAATCAAGCCGAACAGGCTGATAATGGCAATGGTAGTTCCTCTGGCAATCGGAGCGATACTTTCTTTTAAATACACCCGGAAAATGATTTCCACCGGACTGCAGCCCATGGATAAAGCCGCTTCCACCAGTCCCTCATCCACTTCGGATAAAGCACTTTCTACCTGTCTTGCATAAAATGGTGTGGCTGCAATGATAAGGGGAACAATCGCCCCTTCCAGTCCTATGGCCGTTCCCATGATAATTCTGCTTAAGGGCATAAGCCCTGCCAAAAGAATGATAAATGGAACGGAGCGAAAAAAATTAATAACTTTATCCAATATTTGAAATATCACAGTCTGTGGCAAAATCCCTCCCGGTTTTACTACCGTAATAATGACTCCCATAATAATGCCAAATACCATCATAAAAGCTCCGGCCCAGGCTGCCATCAACAATGTCTGTAAAATGGATTCACCAAAAACATCCATTTTATCTATAATATTCGGTATCAGATTATTCAAAAACTCCGGCATCCCGAATCACCTCCACTCCGACGTTAATCTGTTTCAAATATGCAATTGCCTTAATAATATTTTCTTTTTCCCCGCTGATAATAGATACCAGGCCACCGATTGGATGGGTTCCAATCAATTCGATGTCTCCAAAAATAATATTGATATCTATATTATAATCCCGGGAAAGCATGGACACCAAAGCTTCTGCGCTTGTTCGCTCCAAATAGGTAAAACGAACGATACATTGACCTTTTTTTAAGGCACCTATCACGCTATCCTGCTCCAAAAGACCATAAATCTGCGATAAGGTTGTCGTACTTTCTACAAAGCGTTTTGTAATTATACTCTTGGGGTTGGAGAAAATATCAAACACATTTCCAAACTCCACAGCATTTCCGCCCTCCATCACCAATGCCTCGTGGCAAATTTCTTTAACCACCTGCATTTCGTGGGTAATAACTACAATGGTAATTCCCAGTTCCTCATTTAACTTTTTCAAAAGTTGAAGGATGGATTTTGTTGTTTCCGGGTCAAGGGCACTGGTTGCTTCATCACTGAGCAGCACCTCCGGGTCATTAGCCAAAGCTCTGGCAATTGCCACTCTTTGCTTCTGACCTCCACTCAATTGGCTGGGATACACATTTCCCTTGTCACTTAATCCTACCAGTTCCAAAAGATGAGTTACTTTTTTATTTATTTCCTCTTTTTTCATGCCACTGTGTTTCAAAGGAAAGGCCACATTTTGATAAACCGTCCGGGAAGCGAACAAATTAAAATGTTGAAATATCATTCCTATTTTCTTCCGTTCATGGCGCAATTCATCTGGTTTCATAGCGGTAAGATCTTTCCCATTTACAATAACTCTTCCTTCACTGGGACTTTCCAATAAATTGATACACCGCACCAATGTAGACTTTCCAGCTCCGGAAAAACCGATAATTCCCACAATTTTTCCCTTATCAATCTGCAAATTTACATTTTTAACCGCTTCTACTCGTTTTTCCTTTGTTTCATATATTTTACTTATATGTTCCAGTCGAATAAAGGAGTTGTTTTCTTCTTTCTGCATACAATTCTCCTTTCCAAGGCCAAGTGCTATAACTCGCTAAACCTTTTTAACTCTTTTTTATCGTTTAAATTTTTTATCTTATGTACTATTCTTTTCCTATCGAATTTGTATGAAAAGTATGATAATAAAATACCATATCTGTTTTCATATGTCAACACTTTTTTTTGAAAAATTAAAAAAAGAGAAATAACCCTCGAATTTACGGAGTTATTTCTCTTTTTTATTGCTATAAACGAAAAGTTTCTATATCAAATATTATGTTATTCGGTTTCTTTTATTTCCTTATCTTCTGTATCAAATTCTTGAACGATAGATACAATTTTGCCGGTATCCTCTCGATTTGCATCCAA
>JALEKC010000115.1 GCA_022769325.1 Eubacterium sp.
CGTCGCTGGCTAGACCATAAACCTATACTATATTTTTACAGTTTTGGTATATAGAAAAAATAAGTCCCTGCTTTGCTATGAGGGATTTAGAACACCGTCGGTACATAGAGGGCGTAGTTTGCCCTCATGTACCGCTACGAGTGTTCTTCTAAGCGGAAGCGGTCCCGAATGGAAAAGCAGGGGCTTATTATTCTATACAACAAACTTGTAAAATTTCATTGAAGCTCTAAGTTATTGGATTGACATAAAAGCGGTCAGGTGCTATTATAATAGTTAGAAAGGTGCTACCGATAGACGGTTAGCCTGATAAAATTAGTAAGTCAAAAATGACCGCTCAGTTTTCCAGACTAGGGGCGGTCATTTTTGTGTCCTGCTATCTCTCGTACCAAAAGAATAGCCAAGACTAAAACAAGTCAGGCACAGGCTGATAACAGCTATGAATCCTTCGATCGTGAGCATGAGCACGTACCTCCTCCGATAGATTTCCCCAAAGGGATTTGAAAGTTGAAAAAATCGGCATAGAAAATATGCCTATACTATATTTTTACAGTTTTGGTATATAGAAAAAATAAGTCCCTGCTTTGCTACGAGTGTTCTTCTAAGCGGAAGCGGTCCCGAATGGAAAAGCAGGGGCTTATTATTCTATACAACAAACTTGTAAAATTTTATTAAAGATGTAAAGGAAAAGTCTTGACAACTCTGCTTAAATAAGATATACTCTGTAAAGGAAAATACTTAACAGAGTTTTTGAGTTATGGTAAAGGCAGGAGATGAGAATATGAGCCTACAAAAACATAGTGTAAATGATTTGGATGAGATTGTAAGGCTTTCCTATCTGTATGATTTTTATGGTCCTTTGCTCAAAGAAAAGCAGCAGCAGATATTTGAAAATTATGTCCTGAATGACTATTCATTAAGTGAAATTGCCGGTGAGTATGGCATGACAAGGCAGGGAGTTTATGATGTCGTAAAGCGCTGCAGTGAAAAATTAGAAGATTACGAAAAAAAATTAAACTTGTATAAAAGATTTCAAAAAGCAAAAGAGAGACTGGAGAAAGTAGAAGAATTAGTTGAAAACAGCGGGATGCAGAAAGCAGATTTGATTTGTTCGCTGACCCACGAAGTCTATGATATGCTTTGATGGTAGAAAAGGTGACAGGAGGTGACCGCAGTGGCATTTGACAGCCTGAGTGAAAAATTACAAAATGTATTTAAGGGATTGAGAAGCAAGGGACGTTTGACGGAAGCAGACGTGAAACTGGCATTGAAAGAAGTTAAGATGGCATTATTGGAAGCGGATGTCAATTTTAAAGTCGTAAAGAATTTTGTGAAAGCGGTTCAGGAAAAGGCAACGGGTGAAGATGTGCTCAATAGTCTTACACCGGGACAGACCGTTATCAAATATGTAAATGAAGAACTGGTTTCCATGATGGGCGGTACAACCACAGAGATTTCTCTGCTTTCGGGCAATGAAATTACGGTGATTATGATGTGTGGTCTGCAGGGAGCCGGAAAAACTACCACCGTGGCCAAACTGGCAGCAAAATATAAAGAAAAAGGGAAAAAACCACTTTTAGCTGCCTGTGATATCTATCGTCCGGCTGCGATAGAACAGTTGCAAACCAATGGAGAAAAAGTTGGAGTTCCTGTTTTTTCCATGGGAACGGGACACAATCCGGTGGACATCGCTAAAGCGGCGGTGGAACATGCGAAAGCAAATCAGTACAACCTTGTATTTCTTGATACAGCAGGTCGACTTCATATCGATGAAGAATTGATGGATGAATTGAAGAAGATAAAATCCGAAGTCGATGTGCATCAGACCATTTTGACCGTGGATTCCATGACTGGTCAGGACGCGGTAAATGTTGCTTCCACCTTTGATGAAGCCCTGAATATTGACGGTGTCATCCTTACCAAACTGGATGGTGACACCCGAGGCGGTGCGGCCCTTTCCATTCGCGCAGTTACCGGAAAGCCGATATTTTACGTCGGTATGGGCGAAAAACTTTCCGATTTAGAACAGTTTTATCCGGATCGTATGGCATCCCGTATCCTCGGTATGGGTGATGTCATGACTTTGATTGAAAAAGCGGAAGCCCAGATTGACCAGGAAAAAGCAGCAGAACTTGGAAAGAAATTCAAAAATAACGAATTGGATTTTAATGACTTTCTTGAGCAGATGCAGCAGATGAAGAAAATGGGCGGTTTGACAAGCATCTTAAGTATGCTTCCCGGTATGGGATTGCCGGCGGATTTGGAAATTGATGACGATGCCCTTAAGGGAACCGAGGCAATTATTTATTCCATGACTCTTGAAGAGAGAACCAAGCCGTCGATTATCAATCCATCCCGCAAGCGTCGGATTGCGGCAGGTGCCGGTGTGGATATCAGTGAAGTCAATCGTCTGATTAAACAATTTGAACAAAGCAAAAAAATGATGAAACAGATGTCGGGGATGATGTCCGGCAAAAAAATGAAACGTGGAAAATTCAAATTTCCATTTGGAGGAATGTGATTCAAATAAGTAGTTTTACTTTTTGAATAGATGAAATGAAGTCAAAGGAGGTGAATAACGTGGTAAAGATTCGATTGAAAAGATTAGGTCAGAAAAAGGCTCCATTTTATAGAATTGTAGTAGCTGATGAAAGATCTCCTAGAGATGGTAGAAACATCGATGAGATTGGTACTTACGACCCAAATCAAGAGCCTGCAGTAGTAAAAGTTGACGAAGAGGCAGCTAAGAAGTGGATTGCCAATGGTGCAAAGCCAACAGAAACCGTAGCTCGTTTGTTCAAAGAGGCAGGTATTGTAAAATAATGCGGTCCTAAGGGAGGTTAGCAGTATGAAAGAATTAGTTGAAATGATTGCTAGTGCATTAGTAGACAATCCGGATGAAGTTGTCGTAACGGAGACAGAGACGGAAAACGAGATTGTGTTGAACTTGACAGTGGCTCAGGCCGACATGGGTAAAGTCATCGGTAAACAAGGCAAGATTGCGAAAGCAATTCGTACCGTAGTACGTGCTTCAGCCTCTAAGAGTGACAAGAAAATACTGGTAGACATTCAGTAATGTATGTGCCTGCGATTGAGCCAAAAGGTGTCGCAGGCATATTTTCTATAAAAGATAAGGAGAATGGCAATGGAACAGCTTTTGCGGGTAGGTGTGATTACTACCACACATGGAATACGGGGAGAAGTAAAAGTCTTTCCGACGACGGATGATATTCATCGTTTTGATGATTTGGATGAAGTGATTTTACAAAATAAAAGAGAACAACTTACTCTTCATGTGGAACATGTGAAATATTTTAAAAATATTGTTATTGTAAAATTTAAGGAATATAATAATATCAATGACGTAGAGATGTTTCGAAAATGCGATTTGTTTGTGACGAGAGAAAATGCTGTTCCGTTGGAAGAGGGCGAATATTTTATTTGCGACATCATCGGAGCGCAGGTAAAAAATGAAGAAGATGGAAACGTGATTGGAAAAGTTAAGGATGTGTTGGAAACCGGTGCCAATCTGGTGTTTTTAATCGAATCCAACGAGGGGAAAGAATTATTATTTCCATCCATTCCGGAGTGCATAAAAAAAGTAGATGTGGAGAAGATGGAAGTAATTGCCCATGTCATGCCGGGTTTGATGGAGTTGGGACAATAGAAGAAAATGAGGAAGAGAAGATGCATTTTTATATCATGACATTGTTTCCGGAGATGTTTCCCGGAATTATGGAGACAAGTATACTCGGGCGTGCCAAAGCCCAGGGGCTGTTGGATTGGGAAGCGGTTAATATCCGGGACTATACGTTGGACAAACATATGAAAGTAGACGATTATCCCTATGGTGGGGGAGCCGGTATGGTTATGCAGGCAGAACCGATTTATCGCTGCTTTGAGGCACTTACCAAAAAAATGAAGCCGGAACCAAAGAAAAAACGCGTAATCTATGTGACGCCCCAGGGTCATGTATTTAACCAGAAGATGGCAGAAGAATTTGCAAGGGAAGAAGAACTTGTTTTTCTGTGCGGTCATTATGAAGGGGTGGACGAAAGAGTGTTAGAAGAAATTGTAACAGATTATGTATCGATTGGAGACTATGTGCTGACTGGAGGGGAATTACCGGCCATGGTCATGATAGATACCATTTCCCGCCTGGTTCCCGGTGTTTTGCATAATCAAGATTCGGCAGAGACGGAAAGCTTTTCCGATGGGCTTTTGGAATATCCTCAATACACCAGACCGGAAACTTACCATGAGAAAAAAGTGCCGGAAGTTCTTTTGTCCGGTCATCATAAAAACATCGAAGCGTGGAGATTTGAGAAAGCTATTGAACGAACGAAAACATTTCGACCGGACTTGTATGAGCAATATTTGAAAGATAAAAAAGAAAGTTTCTGACTTTCTCTTGCATTATATATAAAAAAATGATAAAATATATAAGAATATTTAGAAATACTGAATAAAATGCAAGGAGGATATCGTTGTGGGAAGAAGTGCATGCTGCAAGCGTGAGACAAAAGAGACACAAATCAAAATCAATCTTGAAATTGATGGAACCGGGAAATACAACATTCATACGGGGATTGGTTTTTTTGATCATATGCTTGAAGGGTTCGCAAGACATGGGCTGTTTGATTTGGATATTCAGGTTCATGGAGATGTAGAAGTAGATGCACACCACACGGTAGAAGATACGGGGATTGTATTGGGACAAGCATTTAAAGAAGCATTGGGAAATAAAGAAGGGATAGCTCGTTTTGGTAGTTTCGTTCTGCCAATGGACGACGCTTTGGTTTTGGCTTCTTTAGATATATCAGGACGGACCTATTTTGCTTTTGATGCCGAACTTCCGGCAGAGCGTCTTGGTACCATGGAGACAGAGACGGTGCGGGAATTCTTTATGGGATTTGCATCCGGTGTCGGGATGAATTTACATATTCGGCAAATAGCCGGAAATAATACGCATCATATTGTGGAAGCTATGTTTAAGGCAGTTGCAAAAGCTATGGATCAGGCAGTTCGTGTTGACGAGAGAATACAAGGTGTTTTGTCAACAAAGGGAACATTGTAAAGGAGGGAACGGGTATGAGTTACAAAAAAATAATTCCTTATATCAATGGAGAGAATGAACTTGCTGCCAATGTTGTTATGCAGGCAGAACAGTATTGTTTTGCCGGTGCAGATGCACTGTTTCTATATAACTATTCGAAAATCAAGACGGAGCGGGAAGAATTTTTGTCAACATTAAAAGAAGTGGCAGAGAAAATTGACATCCCTTTTATGGCTGGTATGTATATGGAACGCTTTGAAGATGCTAAAAAAGTATTCTATACCGGTGCTGACAAGATTGTAGTAAAGTATGAATTGGTAAAAGATGAGAGCCTTTTGAAAGAAATGATTGCTCGATTTGGTGTAGATAAAATTTTAGTGGAAGTGGATGCAGATTTGGATTTTGATAAAATTCCATTTCATGTAGACACCTTATTGGTTAAGCATGTGGATTTGGATGCAGAATTTGACAGAAAGCTGACCCGGGCAGGAAAACGTATTATCATCCGTGACAGCCTTTTGCGAAACGACTTGGAAAATTTGTTGAAGTTAGAACAAGTAGATGGCGTGTCAACCAATTACTACTTGGGCAAAGAACTATTTAAGATAAAAAAGAATATGAAAGAAGCCGGAATTGATGTTAACACCTTTGAATCGACCATCGATTTTTCGGAATTCAAACTGGATGACCAGGGGTTGATTCCATGCATTGCCCAGGATTATAAGACGGGGGAAGTGTTGATGTTGGCTTATATGAATGAACAATCTTTTGCTGCTACCTGTGCCACAGGACGCATGACCTATTTCAGCAGAAGTCGTCAGGAATTATGGTGCAAAGGAGATACTTCCGGACATTATCAATATGTGAAGGAGCTTCGTCTGGATTGCGATCATGACACATTATTGGCGAAAGTTCATCAAATTGGAGCAGCTTGTCATACGGGAGCAAGGAGTTGCTTTTTCAATGAATTGGCAAAAAAAGAATACAACTCCAGTAATCCGTTAATGATATTAAATGAAGTTTTTGAAACCATTGTAGATCGTAAAAAGCATCCGAAAGAGGGTTCATATACCAATTATTTGTTTGAAAAAGGAATCGACAAGATATTGAAAAAATGCGGAGAAGAAGCGACAGAAATTGTGATTGCCGCAAAAAATCCGGATTCGGAAGAATTGAAATATGAAATATCTGATTTTTTATATCATATGATGGTTTTGATGGCACAATGTGGTTTAGATTGGAACGATGTAATAAAAGAGTTGGCAAACAGGCACTAGGAGGCGCATAATTATGACATTGTTTGAAGCATTTGGATATTATATCATTCGTTTGGTTTTATATTCAGCTGTTGCGGCTGGTGGAATTGCCATTGGCATTCGCTTGCGTAAAAGCAAAAATGCAAAAAAGACTAACAAAGAATAGGTAATAGGTGATGAGATATGGCAGTTAGAACTCGTAAGAGACTAGGAGATATATTGATTGAGGCGAATGTCATTACGCAAGAGCAGTTGATGGAGGCATTGGCCAAACAAAAAGAAATCGGGAAACGACTCGGTGAAACACTGATTGAGATGAAACTGACCGATGAGATGGAGATTGCCGAAGCCATCGGTGAGCAGATGAAATTAAAGATTGCGAAGATTCGAGAGGCAAAACTGGCACCGGAAGTGATTGAGCTTCTGCCTGAAAACATTGTCAGAAAACACAGTGCAGTGCCTTTTGAAGTGGATGAAGACAATCCTAATATTTTACGTGTTGCCATGGCGGATCCATTGGATATTATTGCGGTAGATGACTTGGCTATCATCACCAATATGCAGGTTGAACCCATGGTGGCAACGCCTTCTGATATCATGTATGCCATTGAAAAATACTATGGTAACGAACAATCTGCTAAATTGGCGGAGAGTTATTCTCAGGAGCGTGCAGAAAAAAGTCAAAAGTTAAAAGGAAATAAAGAAGATGAAGGAAATGATGAGGTTGACAATTCACCAATTGTTCTCCTTGTTAATAAAATCATTGAGCAAGCAGTCAATGAGCGTGCCAGTGATATACATATAGAAGCACTGGAAGATCAAGTTCGAGTCCGTTATCGTATCGATGGTTCTATGCAGGAGGTTATGAGATATCCCAAGGAATTGCAGGATGCTATTGTGGCACGTATCAAGATTGTCAGTGGAATGAATATTTCGGAAAAACGTGCCCCTCAGGATGGACGTATGACCTTGATATTTAACCGGGTTGAGTATGATCTTCGTGTATCTTCCCTTCCCACAACTTTCGGGGAGAAAGTGGTTATGCGTATCGCTTCCAAATCCGGATTAAATAAAGAAAAAAGTGAACTTGGATTCCAAGAGGAAGAATTGAAGCGCTTTGATAATATTTTGAAAAACCCTCATGGAATCATATTGGTTACAGGACCAACGGGAAGTGGTAAATCTACGACATTATATACCGTTTTAAATGAGTTAAATGGTGGTGATGTTAATATTATCACAGTAGAGGACCCGGTGGAGGCCGATGTGGATGGCATTAACCAGGTTCAGGTAAATGAAAAAGCCGGACTTACGTTTGCCTCGGCACTTCGTTCCATCTTGCGTCAGGATCCGGATATTATCATGATAGGAGAGATTCGAGACGAAGAGACTGCGACTATTGCGGTAAAAGCGGCTATTACAGGACACTTGGTTGTTAGCACCCTGCATACCAATAGTGCAGCATCTACCGTGACACGTTTGGAAGATATGGGAATTGAACCCTACATGGTTGCCGATTCTGTGGTTGGAATTATCGCACAGCGTCTGGTCAAACGTATTTGTCCTAAATGTCATGTTCAAAAGCAGATGTCGGATACAGATAAGTTCCGCCTGCGTTTGAGAGGGGATTCCAATCCTATGATTTATGAACCAAATCCAAAAGGATGTGCTTATTGTAATAATACGGGATACCGTGGACGTATTGGTGTATATGAAATTATGCCAATTACACCGGCACTTCGTGAAGTGATTAGTCGCGGCGGTGGTGCCGAAGAGATTCAAAAGGTAGCTTTAAAAGAAGGACTTACAACACTGCGTCTTGGTGCAGCCAAGTTGGTATTAAAAGGTGTAACGTCCATCGCAGAAGTTGAGAGAATTGCAGCAGAATAATGTTGTAACAATAAATGAGAAAAGTAAAAAAATAAAGTAAGGAGGAAAAGGGGTATGACACTCGATGATATTTTGTTACAAGCGCGTAAAGTAGGCGCTTCGGACGTACATGTATCGGTTGGTATACCAATCAAATGCAGAATCCATGGTACTTTACAGGATTTGACAAGTGCACCATTAAACGGGGAGGATACCAAAACGTTAATTCAGCAGATGATACCAAAACGTTTGGTTGCTTCCTTTAATGAAACCGGAGAGGCAGACTTCTCGTATGCAATTCCGGGACATGGTCGATTCCGTGTCAACGTATTTAAACAGAAAGGTTCTATGGCTTTCGTTATTCGTTTGATCAATACGGAGATTCCAGAACCGGAAAGCTTGGGATTGACACCTTCTGTCATTGACCTGGTAAATAAAAAGAGAGGTTTGATTTTGGTTACCGGGCCTACGGGTAGTGGTAAATCTACTACACTTGCTTCTTTGATTAATAAAATTAATGATAATTACAGTCATCATATTATTACGTTGGAGGACCCAATCGAGTATTTGCATCAGCACAAAAAATCCATTGTAAACCAACGTGAAATTGGAATGGATACAGATAGTTATGCCAATGCTCTTCGTGCCGCTCTTCGTGAAGACCCGGATGTTATTCTCGTTGGAGAGATGCGTGACCTGGATACAATTGCTACTGCAGTAACAGCGGCTGAGACAGGACATCTTGTATTTTCCACATTGCATACCATTGGAGCAGCGGCAACCATCGACCGTATTATCGACGTATTTCCACCGCATCAGCAGCCGCAGATTCGTTTGCAGCTGGCAACATTGCTTGAATCTATTATTTCTCAGCAGTTGTTAAAGACGTCGGATGGAAAAGGCCGTGTGGCAGCATTTGAAATTCTTCATGCAAATAGTGCGATTCGTTCTTTGATTCGTGAAGGAAAAAGTCACCAGATTCCGTCTATTGTACAGACCAGTCGAAAAAGCGGTATGATTACCATGGACGATTCCATCTATGAATTATATCAAGCGGGTCGTGTCAGCAAAGATGAAGCAATTACTTTTGCACAGGATAAAGTGGCATTGGAAAAACGATTGTATTAATTCTTTTGGAAGGAGGAAAGTAATATGGCTACATATAAGTATCGTATCACGGACAAATTTGGTCGTGATAAAAAGGGAACTTTGGAAGCTGGTTCCCCAGAAGCAGCAACAGCCAAGTTAAAAGGCGAAGGAGCCGTGGTTCATTCCGTAGAAGAGACAACAAGTGTGGAAGACGCCTCTTGGAATATTACCATTGGTAATCCTGTAAAATTAAAAGATATTACATTATTTTGCCGTCAGTTCAATAGTATTTTGAACGCCGGTGTAACGGTTATCGAAGGATTAAAGATGCTGCAGGAGTCTACGGAAAATAAGGTTTTGCGTAAATCTATCTACAATGTGCAAGTCAATGTTGAAAAAGGAGAGACTCTTGCCAACGCCATGGCATTGGAAGGAAA
>JALEKC010000117.1 GCA_022769325.1 Eubacterium sp.
AATTAGTTCCTTTGGATCTTGATGTCACTCCTATGGATAATTCAAAAACTCATAAGGAAGGAGTATCACACACATACAAAGGATTTGATGGTTATGCACCAATGATGGCATAGATTCCGAAGGAGAATCCAAAACAATTACCATGCGTATTGTATATGAGGTGATTGAACGCACAACTGATAAAAATGATCAGTTTCTTTTGGTTCCTGATATTGAGTGCAATACCATATGGACAAATCTTGGTTGGAGCGATGATGATATCATAAAAGGTTATCATGCTCACGGAGAATGCGAACAATTCCACAGTGAAATCAAGACGGATATGGATGTTGAAAGACTTCCATCAGGCAAATTTGATACAAATGAGCTGGTCCTTGAATTAACTGTGCTTGCGTATAATATTTTGCGACTAATAGGTCAGGAGTCGCTGAAAAGCAAGCGAGCTCCTAAAACAAAACATCCTGTCAAGAGAAGACGTATCAGAACCGTTATTGGGAATCTGATTCAAATCGCCGGACATGTAACAACTCATGGGCGACGAATTGCCTTGGCAATTGGTTGCAGTAATGTATGGCGTCATGCATTTATGGATGTATATAATCGTTTTGCTTTGGCCTAAAAACATAAATCAGAAATAGGTTTGTTAAGGTGTGCCATTTTTGCGTTTACAATCTGAAAACGAAAATAAAACACGCAATAAACTGGAATTAAGCATTTAGATTCGTTGTAAAGTAATGCACAATATCTATACTAAGCAGTTCCCGTAAAAAATAACTGAGTTTCACGGATTCAGGTAAAAATTAAATGCATCTGCCACCACATCCTTGTGGGACATATATTGTTTGGTTGCGGTATCCCTATCCCTCATATCATCACTTCTCCTTTCCGTGTTTCCGGCAGGAGTAAGGATGTTTTCTACAATAGGTCGTGTTGCCATGCCATGTTGATATGTTGGCACTTGCCTCTGCTACCTGTTTTCACTCCTGCTTCAATTAATTTTTCTGGGATTAAAAGCAAGAATGATAACTGTTAATTGATACTATAAATTTGACGCTTCTCTTAGAATAAAAATCACTTGCTTTTCCAACAGTATAGCATGGTATACTTGGAAATGCAAGTGGTTTTTTACTATTTTACCTATTTTACTATTTTTGCAAATGCACATTGTATGGTATCCCATAATCAATATAACTGAGGCGGTGTCGATCATACAAAAAACTTCTGTCTTTTAACAAAGGTGCCTTAACCGATACTTTATTTTTACCTATTTTTACCTTTTGAAACTTGGTACGACTTCCTCTCACATAAAAAGATAGCTTTTTCTTTTTATATCGCTCATACACTTTCTTACTTATCTGCATCTTTTCCCCACCTTTTACCTGCAGATAGGTTAACTTATGAAAATCAGACAAGTCCGGAATCTTTTTCGAAACTGCAAATTCGAGATGCTTAATCTTATTGTCTTTGGCTACTTTGATTTTCTTTATGTCAAGACTAGGTTTCGCGTCATACCTTCCTATCCCCTCATTAAATTTTCGCATAATATCGCCATCGTACATCGTGTATACCTTACCCGCCTTGTGTTTAATGTACTCCTTATAGATTATTGGCTGTTTTTTAAAATACTTCTTATAGAAATCCTGTCGTTTATATTTCCCGCTTACAATCAGTTTTTCCATTTTCTTATTTTTTCGCAAATCAATAACTTCCGTCTCGGTATCTCGTAAAATAAGACTCTTCAATTTCTTATTTGCGCTGACATCTAATTTCTCAATATTGGTAATCTGGAAAGGTCCTATACACCCGCTTAGTTGTTCAAAATGACAACCAAACTGTAATTCTTCCAGATTAGTTGCTTCTTTTAGAGAAAGTGAGTCAAATTGGTAACCACAGCCAAAACAAAGCTTCCTGATTTGAGGAAGAGGAAATCGCTCCTTAAACTGTTTCCATTGTTCCGTCCCAAACTCCCATGAATCTGCTGTTCTTTTAATTTCTGAATGTTCACCCGGCGATTCATCATCCCCAATCATTAAATTCGTTAGTTTTTTGTTGTTTTGTAGCGATCCGTCTGTAAAGCGATATCCTTGAATATACAGTTTTTGCAATTGGTCAAAATACTCAATTCCTTTTAGGGACAGTTTTTGGTTTTCTCCCAAATCCCCTACTCCAAGTACATATTTCTTATTAACAGTAGTTCTTACATATGTATAGATAAACTTTCCCTGTTCAATATAATATTCTTCACCATAATCGCCACAACCAATAGACATTTCTTTTACAGCATTACGCTCTTCCTGACTCAATTTTCCATCTTTATCCTGATCGACAATCTCGGCAAAAGACCGAAGTGCTTCGGATGGAAAATTCACTTCATTGATCTCAATCAGTTCCGTTGCCTGGGATAGTCTCCCAGGCAATAAACATAGGGCAAGTAACATTACAAATAAAAGAATTTTTTTTCTCATGTTTTATCCTCCCTAATTAGTCAAGTCTTTTTTCCCTTAAAATAAGGGATTTGTTTACATTGTTTCTCAGATAAATGAGCCATTGTCATGGATATTTCTCTGCATCAGGTGCAAAAATAGTGGTTTCTGGGTACACGAATTAAAACGTCTCTATATCCTCGTTTTAAATGGCCTTTTGTATACCCTTCCCTCTATGGCGACGTACCTCCCGTGTCTACCAGGATCATCTCACTCTTCCGGAGAGTCCTCACTTCCTTCGTTCCGCCTATCCACAACCAGGGTGTCAGCTTAGCTCCTCGTCAGGGTCATGCCCTATGGATAATATTCCTGCCGACTACTGGCTCATACTTTGTAAATTACTCTTACTGACCGTTTCTATGAAAGCACCTTTCGGTGGACGTTTCCTTCCATATCAACATCAACTGATCTCTCAGTCCGGTTTGTTGCTCA
>JALEKC010000142.1 GCA_022769325.1 Eubacterium sp.
TAATTTGCTATCAAAAACAATGTGAAATAGAGTAATTGAGAGTAGTTGCGATTAGTAGCAAAATAGTAGCAGAGTAAAAAGAAAAGCCTCGGAAGCCGCTTATTTAGCGGATTCCAAGACTTGTGGCTACTATTCAAACTCTATCGTTCCCGGTGGCTTACTGGTCAAATCGTACATGACCCTGTTTACCCCTTTGACTTCATTTATAATCCGGTTCATTACCTTTTGCAGCACTTCGAATGGGATTTCGGAGCACTCGGCGGTCATGAAGTCGGTTGTGTTGACGGCACGGAGTGCCACGGCGTAGTCGTAGGTTCGCTCGTCACCCATGACGCCGACGCTACGCATGTTGGTAAGAGCAGCGAAATACTGGCCAAGGCCTTCGATGCCGGCTTTGGCACTTTCCTCACGGTAGATAAAGTCGGCGTCCTGGACGATACGGACTTTTTCTGCGGTCACTTCGCCGACGATACGGATTCCAAGGCCTGGGCCCGGGAATGGCTGGCGGCTTACCAGATATTCTGGGATGCCGAGTTCACGGCCGGCTTTACGGACCTCGTCTTTAAAAAGGAGACGCAATGGTTCAATGATTTCTTTAAATTCCACGCAGTCCGGGAGACCACCTACATTGTGATGAGACTTGATGACTGCGGATTTGCCGAGACCGGATTCAATGACATCCGGGTAAATCGTACCCTGGACTAAGAAATCCACGGCGCCAATCTTCTTTGCTTCTTCTTCAAACACACGGATAAATTCTTCACCGATGATCTTACGCTTTGCTTCCGGCTCACTGACGCCGGCAAGTTTGGCATAAAAGCGGTCCTGGCAATTGACGCGGATAAAATTTAGGTCGTATGGGCCGTCGGGGCCAAATACAGCTTCCACTTCGTCGCCTTCATTTTTGCGAAGAAGTCCCTGGTCCACAAAGACACAGGTCAGCTGCTTGCCAATCGCCTTGGAAAGAAGAACTGCTGCCACAGACGAATCCACACCTCCGGAAAGTGCACAAAGAACCTTTCCGTCGCCCACTTTCTCGCGAAGAGAACGGATGGTATCTTCCACAAAAGAAGACATTTTCCAGTCGCCGCTACAGCCACAAACATGATATACAAAATTTGAAAGCATCTTCACACCTTCCTGGGTATGAAGAACCTCGGGATGAAATTGCGTTGCATAAAGTTTTTTCTCCGGCATTTCCATCGCCGCCACCGGGCATACCGGTGTCGTCGCACTCACCCGGAACCCTTCCGGCGCTTTGGCAATATAGTCCGTGTGGCTCATCCAGCAGATTGTCTTCTCATTTACATTGTCAAACAAAAGAGAAGAAGTATCCACTTTCACCTCCGTCTTGCCATACTCACTGACAGGGGCGGTTTCAACGGTACCACCTAATGTATAGGCCATCAACTGGGAGCCATAGCAGATACCAAGAATCGGAATACCAAGTTCAAAGATTTCCTTTTGGTATCGCGGTGATTCTTCCGCGTAAACACTATTTGGCCCACCGGTGAAAATAATACCTTTCGGGTTCATTTCCTTGATTTTATCAATGCCAAGTGTATAGGGATGCACCTCACAGTACACATTACATTCCCGGACACGTCTTGCAATCAATTGATTGTATTGACCGCCAAAATCAAGCACAATAACGAGTTCTTTATTCAACGTCGTTTCCTCCTTCTAACAACAATATCAAAAACATATGCAAATAGTATACCAATAAATACTTCATTTGGCAAGTATGAAGTGCCTCATTTCCCGCATTATTATAACAAATATTAAAAGATTATGTCGCTGAAAACGGCCCAATATCATTTAGATAGTGTTTTTATAATGAAAACAGTATATCATACTCCGTCATGCAATGATGCTTAACTGAATGGCATTGATTTTTCTTTTTATCAATCACTTAGATATATATTTTGAGAACAATTTGTTATAGCCAAAAACTTCGGTTACCCTGCAAAAACACCGCTCCGAATGACTCGGAGCGGTGTTTGAAATTTTACCGAAAATCCATACCATGATTGCTGTCAAGTTTCACTAGTGAAACCGTTCCACGATATTCCTGATCGCGTTTGCATTGTTCTGGTTATCA
>JALEKC010000158.1 GCA_022769325.1 Eubacterium sp.
TGGAGGAATTCCGCCTTTTTGTGGAGCCCTATATAGAACAGGCAAAAAAGGATGGGCGAAATATTATTTATGTGCGTTTTGCCTCTCATGCACCCTTGGTAAATGAGCAGGAGGGGGTAAAAAGGATTTCTGTGGAATTATCTCACCGGTTTGAAACTTTTACAGTGGAAATTCATAATTTAATTGAGAAAGAAGGTCTGGATGCCTTTTATGTATTTGACTGTCTTTCGGAACTGCAGACGGCATGGGCCACGGATTTGATGATGGGTAATTTTTTCCGGGTAACATGCCCTTTTTTGTTTCAGTTGGATACGGTGGCTTATTTTCCTATTATTCGGGGAAAACATTCCTATCAAACCATTGCGAAAATAAGAGATACCACCCAGCTTCTTTTGGATGTGTATTCCCTGGGAAAACAGGTTTTTGTTCGTCCGTTAAAAGTATGGAACCGATATTCGGAAAGTATGTTTCTTCCTCATAATTATGAAAAAGAGACCGGGAGATTTCGCCCGGTTCAGGAAGGGGTGCAAGTTAGCCGTTTTTATCAATTGATGAATGACAGCCAGCGAAAAAGTGCAGATCAGAACATGGATAGTTGGGATCGGTTTTTTACTTTGACTGCCCAGATGTATGAGCAGGGGATGGATGTTTCCGATGCCTGCAATCGAATGTGTAATATTATGATGACTCGGGACGAAAAAATGCGGCAGATGATTAAGGCCAATTTTGCACCGGAGGATTATTTTGAGATACGAGGACGTATGATTGGGACAGGGATGATAGGTGGAAAAGCCTGTGGAATGCTGCTGGCGAGAAAATTAATCGAAAATAAACGGCCGGATTTATATGAAAAAATGGAACCCCATGATTCCTATTATGTTGGCTCGGATGTTTTTTATTCTTATATTGTGCACAACCATTTTTGGGATATTCGGGTGCGTCAGAGAAGAAAGGAAGAATACTTTAGTCTGGCGGATTCCTTTGCACAATGCCTGCGGGAGGGAAGTTTTCCGGAAGATATTAGAGAGCAGTTTTCCAGGCTTTTGGACTATTATGGCCAACATCCTATTATTGTTCGCTCCAGCAGTATATTGGAGGATGGATTTGGAAATGCTTTTGCCGGAAAATATGAGTCGGTATTTTGCGCCAACGTGGGAAGTTTTGAGGAGCGGCTGGCACAATTTGAAGAAGCTGTACGAACGGTTTATGCCAGCACCATGAGTAAATCGGCTTTGGATTATCGGCTTCGCCGTGGATTGGAAAAGAGAGATGAGCAGATGGCTCTTTTGGTGCAGCGAGTGTCCGGGTCCTGGTATGGGGATTTCTTTATGCCCTGTGCAGCCGGTGTGGGGTATTCTTACAGTCCTTATCGTTTTTTGCAAAGTCTGGACCCACAAGCAGGCATGCTTCGGCTGGTAATGGGATTGGGGACAGGCGCGGTAGATCGTGTTCAAGGTTGCTATCCGAGACTGGTCAGTCTGGATAAGCCAGAGGTAACTGCCGCTGTCAGCAGTGCCGAGAAGCACCAATTTTCCCAGCGCCGGGTGGATGTGATCAATACCCTGTCCGGGGAGGTTGAAGGACGTGAATTGGCAGACTTTGAGGGGGAACTCCCGCCTTATCTGAAACGGCTTTTGCTGGAACACGACTGGGAGGCAGAGGCGATGTTCCGTGAGCGGGGACAGTCGAGAGAGGTTCTGTTTATTTCTTGCCAGGGGCTAGTGAAAAATCAGGATATGATGGCAATGATGCAGGATATGATGGCACTGATTCAGGAAGAATATCAATATCCGGTAGATGTGGAGTTTACAATTAATATGGCAGAATCCGGGGAGTATGTGGTAAATCTCCTTCAATGTCGTCCGTTGCAGGTGGCTAAAGAGAATGAGACGGTTTCCATATCAGAGGATATCTTACCGGAAAATATTTTTCTTGAATGTCGCCATGCTTCCATGGGATTATCCCGAAAAATAAAGCTGGATTATATTGTGAAAGTAGATGCCATTGGATATTATGAGATGGAATATAAGGAAAAGGTAAAAGTTGCCACCGCCATTGGCCAATTGAATTGGCATTTTCGCAATCAGGGGAAGCATCTGATGCTTCTGGTGCCTGGAAGAATCGGGACATCTTCTCCGGAACTCGGAGTGCCCACTACCTTTGCGGATATCAGTGAATTCGATGTGATATGTGAAATGTCTGAGAGTAAGGCGGGCTATATGCCGGAATTGTCCTACGGAAGCCATATTTTCCAAGATTTGGTAGAGGCAGATATTCTCTATGGAGCCATTTTTGAAAATGAAAAGACCATTGTTTTTCACCCGGACGAGTTGGAAAAGATAGACAACAGCCTTACAAAGATTTTGCCGGATGTGGAGGGACTGACGGATATCATCGGTGTTTATGAGGTTTCTCAAAAGCAGTGTTATGTATATCATGATATGCGGGAGGAACATTTGATGTGTACGATGATGTGAGAACTGCGTGGATTAATAAAAAACTGAAGTAGATGAAGATATGGGAGAAAGAACAAAAAATACAGTCTTGGTAAAGGGCATACAGCCCTTTACTTTTTTTGCTTTAAATGGTATATTGTACTATTGGGAACAAAAGGCATTTTGACTTTTTGACCCTGACTGATGCCTACGAATTGCTCCGTTGCTTCGCAACTTTCGCAATTCTACAAACATTCGAAATTCGCTGATTTACTGCGTAAATCGCTTCTTTCTCATGTTTGGCGGGTCCCAAATTCAAATGCCTTATCATGCAAGCATGAACGGCATTTGACTTTTTGACCCTGGCATCATATTAAATAGATATAAGCTTCTCGGAATGTATGTGAAAGTCATCGCGGTTGCCCCCACTGTTAAAGTCAGACCTGAGATGTTTATATAAAGAAATTATTAACACCCCCAATTGGGACAAAATTAAGGAGGTACTCAAAATGAGAGTAAAAGGAGAAAAGAAACGAGTAGCCATTGTATTGGCTGCTGCGCTTGTTGTGAGCAGTTTGGGCTATAGCCCCAAAGCAGATGCAGGAAGCGCGACAAAGGTAACTGGAGACTACAGCCAGGAAGTCAATGAGGTCTGTGACACATTGGAGTATATTGCCACAGAATCGGCAGATGGTGCAGTTGGAGGAGACTGGGAGGCCTTGATACTTGGACGAAGCGGTCGTATGACGGATGCGTGGAAAGAAAAGTATTTGGAAGCACTCAAGTCAACTTTGGACAATGTGGATGATTCTTTAAAGAGTGAGAACAAGATGGATAAGGACAAGTCCACGGAAAATTCAAGAACCATCATCGGCTTATATTCTGCAAATGAAGATGTGACCGATTTCAATGGTTGGAATTTGTGCGCACCACTGGCAGGAGATAATGCTGGAGGAGAGAAGACAGAGGAATCGGCAGATTATACCTTCACGACGAAACAGGGAATAAATGGACCGGTGTATGCATTGATTTCCATGGATTATGCCGGATATAAATCGGTCGGGGAAACCAGTATTACCTCATTGGAAGAAGAAAATACAACCACATTGCGTGATGATTATATTAGTTATATATTAAGCAAACAAGTAGCAGGTGGGGGATGGACATTTTTTGGGAGTACGGCAGACCCGGACATGACTATGATGACGGTGCAGGCCCTGAGTAACTATATCGATTTGCCGGAAGTGAAAGAGGCAGTGGAGGATGCCCTTGAGGTGATGAGTGCTCAGCAAAATGATGACGGTGGTTTTGCATCTTGGGGCACGGTAAATGCAGAATCCATAGCACAGGTGATTTGCGGACTTACCATGCTTGGTATCGATCCTACCATGGAGGAGAATTTCATAAAAAATGGGAATACTCTCGTAGATGCATTGAAAAATTTCCAGGCAGCATACGACGATAATCATACCGGCTATGCTCATGTTTTAAATTCGGACGGTTCTACTACTTACAATGCAATGGCTACCCAGCAGGCTGGTTATGCTATGGTAGCTTTGTGGTGTCAGAAAAAAGGAGAAAAACTATACCAAAATGGATTTCATGATGAGGCAGAACCAACGTCGACGCCGACGTCAGAACCAACGCAAAGCCCGGCGCAGACCCCAAGTCAATCTCCGGATGTGCAGAAGCCTACAGAAAGTCCAGCCGGAACTCAGACAGCGGCTCCGGTTACCCAGGCTCCGACGATAGCCCCGGAAACCCAGGCCCCAACCCAGGCTCCGGCAACCCAGACACCAACCATAACTCCTGTGACAGAAGGGCCAACGAAAACACCTGCACCAGCCTCAGAAGAGCCGAAAAAAACAAGTATGAAAAATACGACAACAGTCATTTCCCACATTGTAAAAACAGTTTCGCTTCAGAAAGGTGAAACTGTTATCATGAAAGCCGTGGTAAAAGGTAAAAAAGTAACATGCAAAGTGGTTAAATATAAGAAAAATGCATTGCGTGTTACCTATACCAAAGGAAATGTGGTAATAAAAGCAAAGAAGAAGGCGAAGGCTGGAAAAACATATAATGTTGTGTTAAAATACAAGAAGGGCAAAAAACAAGTGAAAAAAATTGTCAAAGTGAAAGTTAAATAATTTGCTGTTAGACAGTTATATGGCTGCACATTTCAGA
>JALEKC010000162.1 GCA_022769325.1 Eubacterium sp.
TTGCTAAATCTACTTGGGATATCATTGAACGCTTTTGGAACCTTGATTTATCCGAAACCGATACTTTATTGGCTTCTAAGTATTCCAAGTTTGGTCCTGCTCCAAGAACTCCTTCTTGTATGCAACGTTCCTACCTTTTATTTATTATACCAATTCGAACACCTGGTGCTGCGAGCCAAAATAAAATCTTGTCTTCGGCGCACATGGATAGGAAACGTTTACCGGCAAGCGGGTTCCATCCATCAAATATGTTCCATTGGTAGAATAATCAATGATGTAATACATTTGTTCCTTCGGAACAAATCTTATCACGCAATGTTTACGACTGATTTTGCTGTCGTGAAATAAAATATTGCTGATATTGGGGTTTGTTCCGAGAACGATTTGCTCTTGAAGACGCATCGGAAAATATTCTCCTGCGTAGTCGCCTTCAATTGCCCATAAACCAATTTCTCTTCTCGCATTTGGTCTTTCATCATTCTCCCGGAAATCCTGCATGTTTGGATTCTCAAGCACTTTCTTTTTTTGTGGGTTGGCCGGAGTTTCCAATTCATCTTGCGTTTTACTGCAGGCAGTTTCTTTTTTAATTTTTGAAAAAGCCACAATGCCTAAAATCGATGTCGTTATCATAACTATATAATACAATATCCAAAGAACCACATGTCCTTTAATTACATATTGCGCCGCCATACCAATGCATATTTTCACAAATAGCATCAGCACGGAAGTGACTTGCTGAATGGTATATACAACCGTGTCGCGTTTTTCCAAAGTCCATAAAATGCAGCCGCCATGGATATGGAGCATGAGAATTCCCATGATAATTGCCAACATCATAAGACAACCACCATTGATAACCAGGGACAGGCCTCCTTCGAGCAGACCGGATGCTACCACCAGCAATATCCAAGCCAGACTGACTCCTGCAAAGCAAATCGCAAAGAGAGTCGCCAGCAAAAAATAACATATGGATACAAATTTATAAAATCCTGTAGTTTTCTGCATTTTTTTCACCTCTTTCTCTTTTATATTAGCAAAGATTTTAAAGGCTCAAAAAAAATGTAAAAAAGAACTTGTTTTTTGTAAAAATCATAATCCAAATAACCCGGTATCTTCTTCGTCATCCGAATCACCGTAATCGCTATCATCGTAATCGCTATCATCATAATCGCTGTCATCATAGTCGGTATCTTCTTCGGAATCATAATAGTCCTCTTCGTAATTGTTAGAAACATAAAAATCTTTTTGTCCCTCCTGATTTTCAGTTCCCTCCACGGAACCAACTCCTACTACAATAGTGTTGTTGGAATAGTAAAAGTAAAGTCTTTTTCCTTCGCAGGACGGGGACTGAAATTCCTTTTCAACTTCCTCGATGGACTGCCCAAGTACATTTTCTATTTCTTCCTTCAGGGTAGCATCCAACTCATCCGCCGTTACACCATATATATCACTCAGATAAATGTGACCGGCAATTGCCGTGGTAAAAGCTGTATGTACCATATTCACCTTGTTCCTATCATTTGACTCTTGTGACTTCGTCATCGCAGGGCCCACTATGGAATCAATATCTTTTCCCGTAATCGTGACAGCATCCCAGCTGCCACAACTACAAAGCATAAGCATTACTAGACATAATAGGCATATATATACACTTTTTTTCTTCATCTAAAACCGCCTCCTTACTTTGCACTAGACCACCATGTCTTGTTTCCAATGGCATCATAATACCGCTGTGTCGGAATCACATTTCCATCTCGTATTTCAAACACTTCCCAGATTACACCTTTGCGATTTGTGGGAACAAAGAATGTCTGAATCAATCCAGTTTTTCCATAAACACGAACGGTCGCATTGGAATTGGACATTTCATAGCTCTCCTGTTGATGGCGACTGCAATTTGTAAAATCTGCTACATAAAATTTGTATTGTCCACGTTTCAGTTTATAGATGGATGTGGTTTCCGGACCGTATCCATTTACATCATCCACATCCAAGGCGGCAGAGCCATCGGCATTTGACATTTTATAATAACAAATGTGATAATTTCCTTCGGAATTAGCTGGTGCAAAAAGATGAGAATCTAAATCCTGAGGAGTATCCCCCCAGGTAAGAACGATACGCAATTCATCTTTTGACAATTTCGGAGTGGCATATATGTCGATATTATTCTCGTCATACGGCGATATAAATACGGAAGAATATGTAATCATATATTGATTTCTCTTCATCTCAATGGTGTACATTCCCGGTGTCAGATTGACGGTACAGGAATGATCCACACGCTCTATTTGATATACAATTTCTCCATCGATATTGTTGACGCCTTTGCGTATTTTTACATCTACATTTTCCAGTTTTTCCATCCCATATCCATCGATATCCCGGTTCAAAGCATCATAGAAATAGAGATAACATGGGTACTCATTTTCATCCTGTTCTGCCATGCAGATTGTTTCCTGATAAATCCCTATTTGGTCGGTATCGGAATCCACATGATACAATGTCTCCGGCATATAATTTTCTTTGTCAAATGAGATTTCATAACTCATTTTTCTTGCCGGCACATAGATTTCATAATATCCGTCTTCATCGGTATTTCCCTGAAATACCTGGGTCTGGGATTCGGTGGATTGAAGCCGAACAACCGCATTATCCATAGCATCTCCCTTATCATTATTGACATAGCCTCGAATGGAGCTGACACCTTCCGAGCTCGTCACTTTTTCAAAGGTATTATAGGCTTCATTTAAAATTTGTATTTCTTTCTTATCATATTGCTCTTTTCGTTTGGCACTGCATTTGGAATACTCTTTGATTCCGGCATGACCACTTAATACCTTCTTTTCAGCAGCCCCATAGCAATAATTGCGCTCGCCATTTCCATCCACGATACGCCAGTTTACCATGGTATCTTTATGGAAATGATAACGCTCTCCTTTTTTGGAAATCTGTGCATAATCCGGTACATAATTTACGTCTCGATGGGTAAATACAAAGTTTATTTTTCCTTTATCCGTGAAATAGTATTCTGTAATCTCAAGATTCTTGTCCAAATGTTCTATGCTGACAATCTTATTGATTACATCATTTTTCGGATTATGATAAATCTCATACTCCATTTGATTTCCATTGGCGGCATTCTTAAACTGCTTTTTCTCAATCTGGTAAGAATTTATTTTCCCGTCTTTATTACTTTCCTGAGAAACGTCTTCCAGCGAATAAAACAGGGTTCTGTCCCACTTGTATTTTTTACTTCGTTTCCCCGGTTTTCTGCTTTGTGGTGAAATATCAATATTGTATTCATCCGCCGCTGTGGAGGCCACTGAAATCACTCCTTTATCGGAAGTTTCATCCTCCTGATGAGCACCATTTAAACCCTGTACCCGGTATACCAAATCGTCCTGGGAAGAACGGGTTGCCATCGCACAATTTGCCGTCACCGACGGGTCATCCTTGTCTGTGGCTGTCAATACACTATTGACGTTATAATCGTTTATCACCACCCGGCCATTGCTTCCTACCACAACATTTTCGGAATTGGCAGACCATACTACATTCTGTGGATCCATGCCTTTGCAGGTCAGGTATTTTGACATATCCGTTTCCTGATTCACTTCAATTTCATAGGATTCTGCCGTAAATTTCATCTCCGCAGGCATCTCTACAGATGCCGTCTCTGTCGTCTGTGTACTTGCCGTCTCTTTCTTATTTTTCTTTTTCCGATGTCCGGAACCGGATGAAAATATCGCCACCAAAAGAACAATCAAGATAATGGCTACCACACCACTGGAAACGCAGGCAGCGATAATCGCCCCCTTGGATGTCTTTTTGCCGGTCGTTGGCATCTGACCGGAATTCATGGCATCGGATATTGTGATTTTATTTGCTTTCATCGGTGTCCCACAGTTTAGGCAAAAAGAAGCATTGTCCGGCACTGCGGCACCGCAATTGATACAATAACGCATAGTTCCTCTTTTCTATTTTTATCCTAATTTAAACTGCTGATTGACACTTCCAATACAAATAACGGTTCCGTTTTTCAACGGAGTATACATATTTTTCTCCAGACGGTATCCATTGAGCAGATAGACGCCATTGGTTGACAAATCCCGGACTTCATAATTTCCCGTTGATGGATTAAATCGAATGGTACAATGTAATCTGCTTACATAATTATCCATAATAACAAGAGATACTCCCTGCTGGGAACCAATGGAAAACTCTGCATTTTGTAGGAAAAATACCTGTCCCTGATAATATCCTCTGACACACTGTATCTGCGGCATCCTCACAGTATTGCCTCCTCCGGTGAGCACATATATTTTGCTCTTTTGATGGTCAATGATTCCCCGGAAATAAAGCACAGTATAAACAGTAATAATCGCGCTTATTAAGAAAAATGCAATGCTTCCCAGCCAGTAACAGCTACCGATCCAGCCCCAGCCGGAAGTATATTTTTTGCCGATTTCTTTTATTCCCTTAAAAAGGTAATAGGTTTCATCGTCGTATTCAAAGCAAGGCAAAAAATACATTGTAAATGCCAGAAAAAGTAATAAGCCACTGTATACAATACTTAGTATAGAAATCACGTTCCCAAGATTGATATTTGAAAAGAAATGAATGCTACTGCAGGCTACCATTCCCAGAACAGTTAACATAATCAAAATAAATAGTGCGATTACCAACCCGGGAACATCAATATCCACATTCATTTTTCTTCCCACATCATCCATTCTTCCGGTAATGGTTACATAATACGGAATCAGCATGATAAATTGGATGGCCACCTGTGCCCCATAAATCATAATCGGTTTGATTTTACGAAATACCATGGCGGCTCCTAAGCCCATAGCAAATATCATCATAAAAATCCAGGTCGCACGAAATCCATCGGTATAGCGAGAAGACAATTCTTTATCTCCCGTCAGCACCGTTGCCAGGAAAAACAGAAGTACTGTGACACAGACACCACACCAGAGTACAAACTCTGCTATATCGCCCGTCCTTTTGTCATATATAAGGGACGAAAAGATGTTGTCGATTCGGGACCGGGTTCTGCCATACCCTGCATTTTGTCCAGGATTTGGTACATAACCACCTCCGACATTTCCTCCCGGATTTGGTGCATAGCCACCTCCGGCATTTCCTCCCGGTCCTGCGGGATTTACATTTACAACTTGTTGATTACAATACGGACATACCTGAGTTGAAGACGGTATCTCCTTTCCACATCCTGTACAAAACATAAAATTCCTCCTATCTTAGTTGAAATAAATTGTTTTCGTTTCCAATATACAATTTGGTGGATGGCAAAAGATAATACTCTCTTCCGCTTATCAATCTCTCTCCATTTTCCAAAAATGTACCATTGGTAGACTGGTCAATTACCCGATACTGGTTAATTGTACCTACATATGTAAAGCAGCAATGAATTCTGCTTATTTTCGAATTTGTCAAAATATATTGACATCTGGTGGCATCCCTACCCACATAAATGTCTTTGTCCGATGGCAAGGTAACCATGGTACCGATATTGTCTCCACGAATACATATCAGTGCCCCCTCCGAAGCTGCTGACATGGCAAGACTTCTTGTCACGGACATGGTATGGATATCGTTTTCATATTGAAATTCACTCATACCCTTTCTCCTTCCTGTTTCAATATTTCACAAATATTCCCAACGTATTTCCGACTCACCGGTATTACTTGTCCATCGGTAAGCTCAATCTCCGTTTTGGAATAATTTTTGATAAACCTTTGATTGAGCAGATAGCTTTGATGGCATCGGATGAAATGGCATCCTTTTATGACCGCTTCCACATCTCCGATTTTTCCATAAAAGGAAATGGTTTCTTTCCCTCTTTGATGAATCAATACTTTTCTTCCTTCCCCGGAAAAATACTGGACACGGTCTAGAAAAACCTGTTCTTTCCTTCCATTAATCGTAATGTGCAGGCACTCGGTATGCTTTGATTTCTGTATCATGTAGCGATTAATTTCCTCCGAAAGACGCCCCTTGTCTAAAGGCTTCAGCAAATAGGAAAATGCCTGGAACGTATATCCGTCAAAAACATGTTCTTGGGAAATTGTAACAAATATAATATCTACATCTACCTGGCACTCTCGAATATACTTGGCTGTGCTGAGTCCATCTGTCTTTGGCATGTGGATGTCTAAAAGCAGTAAATCACAAAAAAAGCGGTCCCCCTCAATGGCCTCAATCACCTCTTTTCCCGAAGAAAAATACGTGTATTCGGCATCGTCATATTTAAATAATTCATGTTGCACAATGTCGTAAATCTGCTCTTGCATCGCCTTATCATCATCGCAAATCCCAATATGAATCATGGTTTCACCTCCCACTATTTAAGTAAAAAGATTTCCTCATCTCCGGCAATTCGCACCTTTGTTTTCGGTTTTAACGTATAGGACATTCCCTGGGACATGTTCACTTCCCCATACTCCTCTGACTGAATCATCAACCCCTGTCCGGAATGGCACTCCAGCACATAAACCTGATTTCCCTTGTCATAATACACAGTAAAATGTCTGTGACTTACTTTTGGATTTGGGAGAACAATCTGGCATTCCTGTGGACTTCTTCCCACTACGATAGGATTTTGGTCCAGAGGAATATCTGCCCCTTCGATACTTCCCTTCAGGCAAAACATTCCGGTTACCGGAGGAGCAGCCATCTTGCCGGAGCCTCCCTGTCCCTGTTCCTCTTCCAAATCATCCACTACCACTACTTTTGGGGCTTTTCCGGTGAACATGACAATCACACTGATAATTACAGTAAGCAATCCCACGATGAAAAGCATCCAGAGCCCCACAGATATCATATTTTGATATAGGAATCCCACTAATTTACCTAGCAGTTTCCCATATATTCCCACATATTCCTGGACATCATTCAAGTCATTTTTTGCATTGGGAACCGCTTCCAGGAAACCACTTAGTGTTTCAAGTGCATCCCCAAAGCCTTTGCTTGCAGCCGCCGCAAGACTTCCCGGTAAGCCCCATATCGCCTGGGCTGCAAAAAAGATTTCCACACCACCGTACAGGGTGACAATCGGTGTCAGGATAAATTTATTCCAGTGGAAGATAAAACTAAATACCAAAAGAAGCATAAGCACCAGGTCTACAATAAACATAGTCCAGGCTACCATCCGAACTGGCTGAAGGGAGTCATTGATTTCATCATTCAGTTTATCTGCCGCCTTGGAAATCACCGTTTCCACTGCAAATTCTTTTACTGCATCATCGATACTTTCTTCAAGGTGCAGCTTTCCCAACAAATCATCGGATGAAATATCTGCTTCGATTCCCAGTAATTTCCAGCCGGAAATATAGGTCCAGTCAATGCCCAATATTTCCCCGAATTCCTCGATATAATCATCCAGATCTTTCTCCGAATCAATTTCTTTCAAGGTACTATTCAATTCCTTTTTGATATTTACACCACCCAGTGTTTTATCCAGTTCCTCCAAAATGTCTTCCTTGTACTCAGAATCACTATCCTCAATATCCTTGCGAACACTCTCTATAACATCTTCCTGTATTTTGGCAATTTTATCGCCATTCATGGAATAAAACGGAAAACACAAGATAATTGGCAACAAAATGAGTGGAATCAGCAATAAGATAAACTGCCATATTTTTAACCCTCTTTTTTTCATATCAAAGACCTCCTACTTTTCTTTTTTCAGTAATTTGTGGATTTGATTCATCAATTCTTCCACTGATTTTATCCGCTTTGATGGTTCTATTTCCATACATTGAAATACCAGTTTTGTCCAGCCTCTTTTAATATCCACACCGTATTCTTTTGGCAAAACCAATTTTTCTTTTTTTTCGATGCGTGTGAGAGCATCTGTGGCTTTGTAACCGGTAAGTAGATAATACATGGTGGCACCCAGGGCATAAATATCCGTCCATGGTCCCTCTTTATTTATCAATGCTCCAGCCTTGGCATTTAAAAACTGTTCCGGTGCAGCAAAATCCTTTTTCAGCAAAGATACATTGTGCAATGCCTCTTTTTCCCGTAAATCTATGGCAGAGCCAAAATCGATTAATACAACATCGCCATCCTTTTTATGAATCATATTGGCGGGTGAAATGTCACAATGAATAATATGTTTTTGATGCAAATCCTTTAATCCATCCAAAACCGGTAAAATCAGTTCACACATTCTTTTCGGAGTATAACAGCAATAACTTCTGGCTCGATATTCCCGTCCTACACTTTCTCCTTCTTCATAATGCATCACCATGTAAGCGGTATCATTTTCCTCAAAGGCATCATATATAATAGGCAGGTGTTTTACATGGTTCATCCGGGTTGTCAATTTTATTTCCTGCAAAAATAATTGGTATCCCTGTCGGAAAGCATCCAGGGTTTGACCGGATAAAATGGATACATATTTTCCATCACGGGCAGCATATCCATCCGGCAAATATTCTTTGATTGCCACATTACGCAAAAGGATGCGGTCCATGCACAAATACGTAATTCCAAAACCACCAATTCCAAGAGGTGCTATAATCTCATACCGTCGATTCAGAATGTGGCCACAAGGCAGCAATTTTTCTGCTGTTTCCGGTCTTGAGACACTTCCATCTATCCTTTCAATCACTTCCGGTTTTCTCTCATCCGGCTGAAACCAAACTGCCAGTTCTTCCTCTCGCAGAGTCTTTTTTCCACAGGAAATAATGAGCATATCTTTTCCTGCCGCCCGGTACATGCCATGAACGACCGGACAAGTATCTTCGGATTCCCGATTGATCATATTCCATGCAATCTCCCGGAGTTTCTGCCGCTCCATGGACACTGGCACAAATAGAAAACAGGATATCTTTAAAATCTCGTCCTCGGCTTTCCAAATCACATACTCCGGCTTTGCCATAAACATATTTTTCAGCAAATAACGACGTCCTATTTTTCCACCTTCAATCCATGGATTATTGGTTATTTCCGTTGCTTCCATCTTCCTTAGCTCCATGTTCTACTATATATTTTTGTGCCACATCAATTACATTTCCGGTTGGTTTGGGAGTTGTCTTCTTCACGTCTGCCACTGGTGTAACAGGTGCCATAGGAGTTTTTTCCGGTTCTCCCATCATAGTCTCTCCATACAAGTCATGATAAAACTCTGCCATTGTTTGATAGCGGTCCTCTTTTCGAATACTCAATGCCTTCTTTACCGCCATGTCCTGCTCCCCGGAAACCGGAACTCCAACCACCTGCAACAATTGAACCTGATCTTCTCTTTGCCGCTCGATGGAACGTTGAATCTTGATGCCACTGAGAAGATAATATATCGTTGCACTGAGACTATAAATATCCGTCCATGGCCCCAGCTGACCATTGCGGTCGTATTGCTCCACGGGTGCATAGCCATGTTTGAGTAAAATCGAGGTATCTTTATTTTCCTGATATTCACGGGCAGCACCAAAATCGATGACTTTTGCTTTCATTTCCCGATTAATCATAATATTATCCGGGCTGATATCCCGATGAATAATACCGCTCTTATGTACGGTATTCATGGCGTAAAATACATCTTTCAGCATCGGAAACAGCAACTCCGGTTTTAACCTTCCGCCACAATATTTGGCATATTGTTTTAAGGTAATTCCATCTAAATATTCCATGACGATATAAGCGGTCCGATTGCCATAAAAGAAATCTCTTACGGAGACGATACCGGGCATGGTGTAAAACTTCGCCAAGTTTTCTGCCTCTTTGATATAGGTGCGAAGGCCACCCATATAAGCCGTAACGGATTTATCTCGCTGTTCGGTATATACATCTACACTATACTGTGTCTGGGCATAAGTATGTGTACTGGTTTGATTTTCCGGACGGAATGCCACCCCTTTCGGAAAATATTCTTTGATACAAACGCGAGTACACATAAACAAATTCCATCCGATATAAGTGATCCCAAAACCACCCAGACCAATCACCTTTCCCACCAAATATTTTCCGTTGAGAATTTCCATGGGCGGAAGGCTGTTTGCCGGTTTCTGGTACTTTGGCAGCCAAAAGCCACAATGTGGACAGGGCTTGGATGGATCATCCAATTCCTGCATACATCCCATACAAAGTTTATTGGGGTCTACAAACTTTTTTCCCATCGTCTTGTACTCCTTTGTTTCTTTAATCAAGTGCAGAAATTTTTCTTTCCGGCTCCTTAATCGCATCTATCCTTGGTTCGGATGCAGATCGCGGTTGTGTCGAACTTGCCTTTTGTGTAGGTCTAGGCGTCGCTTCCTTTTTCGGTTCCGGCTTTTTTCCTCTGCTGGTATATAATGTCAACTCTTTTCCTTCATCTTCGATGGTATTCAGGATATCCCCGGCGTAGATGGACTGATCGGATACCTTTCCTTTTTTCACATTGCTATAATCCGGATCCTTTTCATCTGTCACATCCAGTTTAAGGTTCATGTCCTTTAGTTTTTCTTTGGCTTCGCTAAGGGAAAGGCCTTTGAGATTGGGCATCTTCACATCATAATCACTCTTTTTTCCCAGAGAATACGCCACTGCAAGTTTGGGCATCTCTTCTCCTCCGATGATATAATCCTCACCAGCCGCTACTGACTGCAATACCATCTGATCTTTGGGAACTTCCTCCGAGAAGGTATCTTCCATGGATATTTCCAATCCTTTACTCGCAAAATAGCTCTCAACCTCTTCTCGCCCCATGGTGGAAAGATCCGGCATTGTAAATACGCTGTTACCACCACTGACTGTCAAGGTGACCGTGTCTTCTTCTTTCATGCTGGTTCCGGGACGTATATTTTGGGAGGTCACGGTTCCCTTGGGAACTTCCAAACTGTATTCGTAAGTCAGTTTATCATTTATCGCAATTCCCTCTTCCTGAAGAGCTGCGATGGCTTCCTCACTGGTTTTTCCCACGCAGTCCACCATAATACAATTGGAGGAGGACTCTGTCACTTCCACACGTTCGGAACTTCTCAACAATCGGCTGGCGGCAAAAATACCACCTGCCACCATAAGAATGCCACCCAAAAGGATAAGCGCTTTTACCGGAGTTGACATTTTTTTCCTCTTCCCGTCATCCTCCGTCACCGGCAAAATCCAGTCCGGCTCATAACGTGGCTCAAATCCAATACCGCCCAAGGCCTCCATAAAATCACCGGCATTTTGCAGACGATGCTCCGGTCGAATATTGAGACAGACCATTAACGCCATCTCCGCCTGCTCCGGGATGGAAATGCCCAACTGGGAAGGCGGCACAACAGTGTCATCATTGACTCTCTCATTGGCCGGTGCCGGCTTTTTCCCGGTCAACATCCGGTAAAACAACGCAGCTACAGCATATAGGTCTGTGTAAGGTCCTTGCTTTGCTGTCCGGGAATACTGCTCGATAGGAGCATAACCTACCTTCAGTACGATATCCGAACGCTTTTGTATGATATCCGAAGTATGCTTGGCCGCGCCAAAATCGATTAATTTAATGACACCTTCGTTGGTAATAAATACATTGTCCGGTGCGATATCCCGATGCAAAATTCCCTGTCTGTGAACCTCTCTCAGGGTATGTAACACAGTCAAAATAACCTGTCTGCACCATTCGTAATCCCGCTTACCACCACTTTTCTGCAGTATATTTTTGACGTCCATTCCTTCCAAATATTCCATCACGATATATCCGGTTCCATTGGCCTCAAAATAATTGGAAATGGATACTACTCCTTTTACTGTATCCTGCAGGGAAGCAAGACTCCTCGCCTCCTGTAAAAAGGACTGCAATCCTGACTGAAAACGGGCTTTCATGGCGGCGTCGGTGATGGTTACCGTGATGCCGTCTTCACATCGCTCTGTAATCTGCCTCGGGTAAAATTCTTTGATGGCCACTTTCCGTTGCAACACCTGATCCCAGCCAATGTAGGTGATACCAAAGCCCCCAAACCCCAGGGAATATCCAATCAGGAATTTTCCCTGCAAGACGGTTCCCGGAGGAAGCATGACCGATGCATTCTCCAGCTTGACTTTCAAGGGCTTTTTGCATTGTGGACAAATCTGTACTTTTTCATCTTTTATTTGATTCATGCAATGATAGCATAGTCGCATCTTTTATTCCTCCTTTGTGAGGGGTTA
>JALEKC010000163.1 GCA_022769325.1 Eubacterium sp.
TGCAATGCAACGAAAGGAATTTATTATTATACAACCTATGACAATTCCCAGCTTTCGGCGGTGGATATGCACCATGAAAATCTGGAGGGTGACAAGTTTGTTTCCTATCCGATGCGTCAAAGTGGCGAGATACACTGGCAAAATTAAATCATTTACCTTTTCTGAGAGAGGATTAATAAGAAAAAGCAAAAAAGGGCTGTCGCTTTTATGATGAAAATTCATGAGGCGGCAGCTTCATTTTTGGCAATCTGACTCGACGTGACTGAAAGTGAAAGAAAATGAAAGAAAATGATTGACAATGAAAGAAAATGAAGGTATAATACAAGTAAATGAAGAGGACAGGAAAGGAAAGGAGGGGAGAAAAATGCTTACAGAAGAGCGGTTACAGGAGATTTGGAGGATTGTGACGGAAAAAGGAAGTGTCTCCATTCAGCAATTGATGGATGAACTGAATATATCCGAATCCACAGCTAGACGAGATTTGACCATATTGGATGAGCAGGGCAGACTTCAGAAAGTGCGCGGGGGCGCCATGGTTCTGGGAGATGCTTATAGCACAAAGGAAGACAGTGTGGTGCAGAAAAAAGATAAAAATTTGGCGGAAAAGCGTGAAATTGCAAGATATGCCGCTTCTTTGATAGAAGAAGATGACTTTGTATATCTGGATGCAGGTACCACCACAGAACTTATGATAGAGTATTTGAAGACAAAAAACACCGTGTTTGTCACCAATGCGGTGACACATGCAAGAAAGCTTTCACAGGCAGGTTATACCACCTTCATCCTCGGTGGAGAGATGAAATCTACTACAGAGGCAATTGTGGGAGATGAGGCCGTGCAAAGTCTTTCCAAATACAATTTTACCAAAGGTTTCTGGGGAGTCAATGGAATTCATCCTAAAAATGGATTTAGCACACCGGATGTCAAGGAGGCAAATGTCAAGCGAACAGCCATGGAGCATTGTGCCAGAAGGTATATTTTGGGAGATGCAAGTAAATTTTCTCAAATCTCATGTGTAAAATTTGGAGATTTTGCAAATGCTTGTATCATAACAAGTAAGATAAAAGACCCGATTTATCAACAATGTGAAAATATCATCGAAGTGCAAGGAGGTGAAGATGCATGATTTACACCGTTACGTTTAATCCGTCTTTAGACTATATCATTGACGTAGATTACTTTGAATCCGGCAGGGTAAACCGAACCAGTGCCGAAAGAATATTTGCCGGAGGAAAGGGAATCAATGTTTCCATGGTTCTGAACAATCTGGGATTTGATAGCACAGCACTGGGATTTCTAGCTGGATTTACCGGAAAAGAAATTCAGAGACAACTGGAAGAAAAAGGAATCACCACAGACTTTATTGACATTCCGGAGGGGATTTCGAGAATTAACATGAAAATTCGTTCCGAAGTGGAAAGTGAGATTAATGGCATGGGACCGGAGATTTCACAAAAAGAGATAAAGGAACTTTTTGAACGCCTGGACAGACTTCAGGAAGGAGATATTCTGGTATTGGCAGGAAGTATTCCTTCCAGTATGCCGGAGTCCATGTATCGGGATATTATGCAGCGTTTGGCAGACAAGAAATTGAAAATCGTAGTAGATGCTACCAAAAGTTTGCTGCTCAACGTATTGCCTTTTCATCCATTCCTGATTAAGCCCAATAATCATGAATTGGGAGAACTTTTCAATGTAACCATTGAAGGAAAAGAACAGGCAGCAGAATATGCAAAAAAACTTCAGCAAATGGGGGCACAAAATGTATTGGTATCCATGGCAGGAGAAGGTGCTGTCTTTGTGGGAGACGACGGAAGTATTTTCCAAAGTGAAGCGCCAAAAGGGAAAGTGGTAAATTCCGTAGGTGCTGGAGATTCCATGGTGGCCGGTTTCCTTGCCGGATATTTGAAAAGCGGTACTTACAAGAAAGCATTTAAAATGGGAGTTTGCACTGGAAGTGCAAGTGCCTTTTCGGAGCAATTGGCAACCAAAGAGCAGGTAGAAGAAATCATAAAAATACATTCCTTTGACTTTTGAATGGGGAAGTGGCAAAGAAAGGAGCAAATTCGTATGAGAATTATTGATTTATTGGACGACAGAAGCATTCTTTTACAAGGTCAGGTTCAAAGTAAAAAAGAAGCATTGGATACGTTGGTTGACTTGATGAATGCAAGTGGAAAATTGAAAGATGTGGAGACTTACCGTAACGGGGTTTATGAGCGTGAAAAAGAAGGCTCTACAGGAATTGGAGAAGGCATTGCTATACCACATTGCAAATCTGCAGCAGTAAAGGAAGCAGGGCTGGCAGCTATGGTGGTGCCGGAAGGTGTGGAATTTGAATCTTTGGATGGAGAGCCGGCAAATTTGTTTTTCTTAATTGCTGCACCGGATACGGCGGATAATGTACATTTGGATGTGCTGAGTCAT
>JALEKC010000010.1 GCA_022769325.1 Eubacterium sp.
GAATTTACATATAACAGATTTTCACCTTGCCGCGGATGAGGAAAAGGGCATTGTGCTGACATGGAAACGATGCAAAGATGCGGAAATGTACCAGATTTACCGTGCCTCCAAGAAAAAAGGAACGTATCATATGATACAGGCAGTGTCCGGCGGGAAGACAAAATATGTGGATGAAAAGGCCAAGAGCGAGAAATGTTATTATTATAAAATAAGAGCCTTGGGAAATAGCAATGGGGAAAGGCAGCAGGGTGAATGGAGCAAAGTGCGTTCTGCCCGCGTTTTTTCTCTGAAAAAACCAAAGGTTATTGTGAGAAAAGGGAGATTGGATGCTATACGCTATATTTCCATAGATTTGAAACAATACGAAGGAATCTATGCAGAAGTATATATTTCCTTATCCCAGAATAAATTTAAAAAATTGAAATTGACCTCCAATAAAATTTCAAAATACCAAGGACAATTTAAAATCCAATGCATGGTTAAGAATAAGGACATTTTTGTCAAGGTAAGAACTTATAAAAAGCAAGGAAAGAAAAAGTTGTATAGTGATTTTTCCAAGGTGAAGAAAATTCGTGTATAGAAGTTTTTTTCCTGCGGGACAAGAAAACCTTGATTTTGTCACAAAAAGCCTGTACAATGGAGAATGCAGATAAAATAGAATGTTTAAGCAAGAGAAAGGAAGAAGTAATATGACAAAGTTTAAAAAATATGTAAGTATTCTTTTAAGCGTATCCTTGATTGCCGGCATTGCTCCAACAAATGTGCAGGCAAATACTGTGGAAGATAAAGAAAATGAAGTGCAGATGATAAATACAAAAGCAGTGGAAAATGCAAAGGTGGAGACGGCGCCAACGGAATCAGAAAGTCCAAGCGAGAATCCAAGTGCCACTCCGAATGTGACTGCTAGTGCCGAACCCAGTGGGACTCCGGAGGTGAGTGCTACACCATCGGCGACGCCGGATACTACACCGAGTGCCACACCGGCGATTCCATCTCAGGGAAGTGTAGTTGTAGAGGCAGACGATGTTTTTGTGGTGACGGAGAGCAGCGATGGAAAGACCTGCACCATTTCCGGATACAAAGGAAATTTGGCAGTGACCACATTGTACCTTCCAAAGGAAATTGAGAAAAAAGAGGTGACGGGAATCGGGGCAAATGTATTTGCCGACTGTCCATATTTAAAAAATGTGATATTCAAATCGGACCTGGACATTGCACCAGCGGCCTTTGCAACCACCGTTGAATTTTGGGCAAAATCGGCGGGGAAGGCACAGGCATATGCCCAGTCCAATGCCATGATTTTTCACCCTCTTGACAGTACCGCAAGTCTTACCGGAAAAAAAGATGCTTCTTTCCGCAAGGCGACTTTGACCTGGACCGTGGTACAAGGTGCGTCATCCTACAATCTTTACCGAAAAAAAGCAAAGGGCAAGTATGCTCTGCGTAAGAACGTGACGGCATCGAATTCAGCTAGTGCGCTGGCAATGAATTGTGTCGAGGAAAAATTGGAGGCAGGGGCAACTTATACATACAAAGTTCGCCCGGTATTTACCACGGCAGATGGTGTGAGCATCGAGGGTGTTGATTCCAAAGAAGTAGCGGTGGCACTCACTCCTGCCAAGGTGAAAAAGTTGAAAGCCAAAGGGATACGTGGTGGTATTCAGGTACGCTGGGCCCGCAACAAAAATGTCACAGGTTACCAGGTATATATGAAGGTTCATGTAAAGGGATTCAAGACCTCTTTTAACCGTGTCAAAACTATTAAGAAAAATAAAGTGACGGGTTATCGCTGTAAAATGTTGGTTCGAGGCATGAAATACAGTTACCGGGTGCGGGCGTTTAAGACCGTAAAAGGCAAAAAAATAATGGGGCCTTTTGTGACAGTGACAGCAAAAGCAAAATAAAGAAAGTGAGTATAAAATGTATTATTTGAAGGATTACCGAGAAGGACAGAAATTAGTAGGGACTTATCTTTGCAAGTCCAAACAGATTTTGAAGACAAAAGCGGGGAAAACCTATTATTCTCTGACTTTGCAGGATAAAACCGGTACAGCCGATGCAAAAATATGGGAACTTGGGCGTGGTATAGAAGATTTCGAGGCCATGGATTATATTTATTGTGAGGGATTGGTGACAAGTTTCCAGGGAAATATTCAGATGAATGTTTCGCGGGTGCGTCGCAGCGAAGAGGGAGAATTCGACCCAGCAGATTATATTCCTACCACAGACAAAGATATCAAGGAAATGTTTGCCAAAGTGACAGAGTATGTAAATAGCGTGAAAAATCCTTATCTCAGTAAATTGTTGAAAATGTTTTTTGTAGAAGACAAAGATTTTATCAAGGCATTTTGCAAACATTCGGCGGCAAAAAGCGTTCACCATGGTTTTATGGGAGGACTACTGGAACATACATTGAGTGTGACGAATATGTGTGAATATTTTGCGGGTGCTTATCCACGGATTCACCGCGATCTTTTGATTACGGCGGCGCTTTTCCATGACATGGGAAAAATCGAGGAAATTGCGGCTTTCCCACGCAATGATTATACGGACGACGGCCAGCTTTTGGGTCATATTTTCATCGGAGCGCAAAAACTTTCTGCGGCAATTACCCAAATACCTGGATTTCCAAAGAAACTGGAAAATGAATTGCTTCATTGTATTTTGGCGCATCATGGGAAATTGGAATTTGGTTCGCCGAAAGTGCCGGCATTGATGGAAGCCATGGCTCTTCATTTGGCAGACAATGCCGATGCCAAGCTTCAGACATTGACGGAGGTATTTGGTCAGGCAGGTGACAATATGGAGTGGCTCGGCTTCAATCGTATGTTTGAGAGCAACCTTCGCCAGACGTCACCAGAGGATTGAACAATCAGAAATGAGGGCGGAAATGGACTTTAAGAAAAATCAGGAAGTAATCATTCAAATTGATGATTTGGGAAATAATGGAGAGGGCATAGGCCATGTGGATGGCTATGCTCTTTTTGTCAAGGAAGCATTGCCGGGGGAAAAAATCCGCGCCGGTATCATGAAATGCAAGAAAAATTATGGCTTTGCGCGACTTTTGGAGGTACTGGAACCCTCGGATGCCCGTGTGGAGCCACGTTGCCCGGTGGCACGGCCCTGTGGTGGCTGTACATTACAGCATCTTTCTTACGAGCAGCAGCTTGCCTATAAGGAGAATAAGATTCGCAACTGTCTGGAGCGCATCGGCGGTGTAGACTTTTCGAAGGTGGAATTTCTCCCAATCCTTGGAATGCAGGAAGAGGAACCTTGGCATTATCGCAACAAAGCCCAGTTTCCTGTCCGCGAACAACCGGATGAAAGTGGAAAAATGCGCCCGGTAGCAGGTTTTTATGCCGGTCATTCTCATCGTGTGATTCCTATGACGGATTGTGCTATTCAGACCCCTGTGATGCGGGATATTTTGCAAAAAATTCTTGCCTGGATGGAACAATGCCGGATTCCTGCTTACAACGAGGAAAAGCACATCGGCCTTTTGCGGCATATTTACATTCGCACCGGCTATCACACTGGAGAAATCATGGTTTGCCTAGTGCTTCACGCCCCCAATATAAAAAAATCAGGGATATCTCAGGGTGCTTTTGATGCACTTGTGGATAACCTCACGAAAATTCCCGGCATGGCCAGCATTTGTCTGAATTTTAATCCGGAAAATACCAATGTCATTCTCGGGAAGAAGACGAAAACTCTTTGGGGAGCCGATACTATTTCGGATACCATCGGCGACATCCGGTATCGCATTTCACCGGAATCCTTTTATCAGGTGAATCCCCTCCAGACGGAGAAATTATACCAGACAGCACTTGATTTTGCCGACCTTAAACCCGGCGAAACGGTGTGGGATCTTTACTGTGGCATCGGAACCATTTCCCTGTTTTTGGCAAAACAACTGGGAGAGAATGGACAGGTAATCGGCGTGGAGATTGTCCCGGAGGCAATTGAAAATGCCAAGGAAAATGCCCGCCTAAATGGCATCACCAATGCCCGCTTTTACGCCGGTGCTGCGGAGGAAGTTGTCCCCCGCCTCATCTCACCTACCGGTGGTGAGGCCGCCAAGGCGGACGTGGTCATCGTCGACCCCCCGCGCAAGGGCTGCCACCAGACCCTCCTAGACACCATTGCCCTCATGGCACCCCAGCGAATCGTCTATGTCAGTTGCGACCCGGCAACCCTGGCAAGAGACGTGAAGATACTGGGAGAAAAGGGGTATGAGGTGCAGAAATGCCGAGGGTGCGATATGTTTCCGATGGGGGGGCATGTGGAGACTGTGTGCTTGCTATCGCGTAAAGCCCCAGTTTAAGCGGGTTACAGGGCTTTTGTGGTAAATATGTACCTGTGTTTTTAGCAGGAAAAAATGTATATAGAAAATAGAAATTTAAGAGGGGTGCAAAAATTTGTTGATACCAAAGTTGTGCGCCGGAATAGTATCCGCCGTTATTTGGTGTCCGCGAATAGTTGCACCTCTTTTGTGTTATGCAAAATGCATATCATTCGATGTGAAAATAGTGGAAGTATGTACATTTTTTTGATAATATAGAAACTTGTTAGGTGGCTTATACCGAGAAAATCCAGTAAAATCAAGGAATTATGAAGCGGTTAAGAGTAGTAAAAAGTAGGAAAATGTAGGTAATTCATACATTATTCCTGCACTACTCCTATACCGCTATTCCTATATTTGAGCGTCAAATACAAGTCATTTTATTTTTTCTATTTCAGTTCTGAGCCATTCAAATTCTCTGGCTGTATACACCTTTTCGGTGATATCTGAAATCTTATGTCCGACCATATATTTGATAGCGTATTCATCGACTTTAGCATCTTTGCATTTGGTTACGAAATGCTTTCTGCCGTCGTGAGGTCTATGATCCGGGTTGAGTTTAAGCTCGTCCCGAATGCGATTGAATATTTTG
>JALEKC010000011.1 GCA_022769325.1 Eubacterium sp.
GTATTATTTGATCGTTTTATTCAAATGATGGAACAGTAGAGGAGGATTTGAAAGATGCCAAAAATAGATGGAATTAAGAAAGTATTGGTCATTGGTTCCGGTCCGATTGTCATTGGACAGGCGGCGGAATTTGATTATGCAGGGACACAGGCATGTCGTTCGCTGAAAGAAGAGGGAATGGAAGTGGTATTGATTAATTCAAACCCTGCCACCATCATGACGGATAAAGATATTGCGGACAAGGTATATATCGAACCCCTTACGGTAGATGTTGTAAAGAATTTGATACAAAAAGAAAAACCGGATAGTGTACTTCCTACTTTGGGTGGACAGGCGGCATTGAATATTGCTATGGAATTGGAAGAGTGTGGATTTTTAAAAGAGCAAAATGTCCGCCTGATTGGAACCACATCTTTGACTATTAAAAAAGCGGAAGACCGTTTGGAATTTAAAAATACCATGGAAAAAATCGGGGAGCCTATTGCTGCCAGTGAAGTGGTTGAAAATGTAGAAGATGCGGTATCCTTTACCAACTCTATTGGATATCCGGTGGTTATCCGACCTGCCTATACTCTTGGAGGAAGCGGTGGTGGAATCGCCCACAACGAAGAAGAACTGCGTGACATCTGTGCCAACGGACTTCGTCTTTCCCGCGTGGGACAGTGCTTGATCGAGCGCTGCATCGCTGGATGGAAAGAAATTGAATATGAAGTGATGCGTGACAGCAACGGAAACTGCATTACGGTGTGTAATATGGAAAATCTGGATCCTGTAGGAGTACATACCGGTGACAGTATCGTTGTGGCTCCTTCCCAGACCTTAGGGGACAAAGAGTATCAGATGCTTCGTTCCTCCGCCTTAAATATTATTACGGAATTAAATATTACCGGAGGATGTAACGTGCAATTTGCCCTGCATCCGGAATCTTTTGAATATTGTGTCATTGAAGTAAATCCACGTGTGAGCCGTTCCTCGGCATTGGCATCCAAGGCAACGGGATATCCCATTGCTAAAGTGGCTGCAAAGATTGCCCTTGGATATACGTTGGATGAAATTCCAAATGCCATTACCGGAAAAACGTATGCAAGTTTTGAACCGACCTTGGATTATTGTGTAGTGAAAATTCCGCGCCTGCCTTTTGATAAATTTATCAAAGCGAAACGTACCCTGACTACACAGATGAAAGCCACCGGAGAAGTTATGAGTATCTGCAACAACTTTGAAGGGGCATTGATGAAGGCAATCCGCTCTCTGGAGCAGCACATTGACAGCCTTGATATTGGCAGATATACGGACCGTTCCAAAGAAGAATTGTTGGAGCGCGTAAGAATTGTGGATGACCGCCGAATTTATATCATTGCGGAGCTGATTCGCAAGGGAGCTTCTTATGATGAAATTCATGATATTACGAAAATCGATAAATGGTTTATCGATAAAATTGCTATTCTCGTTGAAATGGAGCAGCGGTTAAAAAATGAAAAGTTGACACCGGAGCTTTTGGCAGAAGCGAAGCGTATTGAATTTCCGGATAATGTGATTGCCAAATATACCAAAATGTCGGAAGAGGAAGTACGTGCTATGCGTCTTGAAAATGGCATTGTAGCATCCTTTAAGATGGTTGATACCTGTGCTGCAGAATTTTCAGCAGCGACACCATATTATTATAGTTGCTTTGGCAGTGAATGTGAAGTAGATGCCAGTCATAAAAAGAAAAAAGTACTGGTACTTGGTTCCGGGCCAATCCGTATCGGCCAGGGTATCGAATTCGATTTCTGCTCTGTTCACAGTGCCTGGTCTCTGGAAAAGAGCGGATATGAAACCATTATTGTAAATAACAATCCGGAAACCGTAAGTACGGATTTTGACGTGGCAAATAAATTGTATTTTGAACCACTTACGCCGGAAGATGTGCAAAATATCGTAGATTTGGAAAAGCCAGATGGCGCGGTGGTCCAATTTGGTGGACAGACCGCCATCAAATTGACAGAATCCCTGATGAAAATGGGAGTTCCGATTTTGGGAACCAGCGCAGAAAATGTAGATGCGGCAGAAGACCGTGAGCTGTTTGATGAAATTTTGGAACAATGTGGAATTCCAAGACCGAAGGGACATACGGTATTTACCGTGGAGGAAGCCCTGGAGGCTGCCAATGAATTGGGATATCCGGTTCTTGTTCGTCCTTCCTACGTTTTGGGAGGACAGGGCATGCAAATTGCCATCAATGATGAAGATATTTGTGAATTTATGAGTATTATCAACCGACATGTACAGGAACATCCGATACTGGTTGACAAATATTTAATGGGAAAAGAAGTGGAAGTGGATGCGGTCTGTGACGGAGAAGACATTTTGATTCCCGGAATCATGGAGCATATTGAGCGTGCCGGTATTCATTCCGGAGACAGTATTTCTGTCTATCCGGCCCAGAGCATTAAGCCGGAAGTAATCGATACCTTGGTGGATTATACGAGAAAACTTGCCCGTTCTCTTCATGTCATCGGATTGATTAATATCCAATTTATTGTAATGAATGACGAAGTGTATGTGATTGAGGTAAATCCACGTTCTTCCCGTACCGTTCCTTATATCAGCAAAGTTACCGGAATTCCTATTGTGAAATTGGCTTCTCGGGTAATTCTTGGGGAAAAGATTTCCGATTTGGGATATGAGACCGGACTTGCCAAACCATCGGATTATATTGCCATCAAAATGCCGGTATTCTCCTTTGAAAAACTTCGTGGGGCAGAGATTAGTCTGGGACCGGAGATGAAATCCACGGGAGAATGTCTGGGAATTGCTAAGACATTTAATGAGGCACTTTCTAAAGCCTTTATGGGAGCGGGAATTAATCTGCCACAGCACAAAAAGATGATTTTAACCGTGCGTGATCAGGATAAATCCGAGGCAGTATCCGTTGCCAGACGATTCCAGGCATTGGGATATGAAATTTATGCGACCCGTGGAACCCAGAAAGCATTGAAAGAATCCGGAGTGGACGTAATTGGTGTCAACAAGATTGAACAGGAGTCCCCGACACTTATGGACCTTTTACTGGGACACGAAATCGATCTTGTCATCGATATTCCAAAGCAGGGAGAACATTCTCACGATGGATTTTTGATTCGTCGTACATCCATTGAGACCGGAGTAACCTGTCTGACCTCCCTGGATACGGCAAATGCTTTGCTTACAAGTCTTGAAAATGTGGACAAAACAAACCTTTCTTTGGTAGATATTGCTACCATAGAGGGTCGAGGGAGAGCATAAACAGGTTTCTCTTGACAAGATTGTAATGAGTTGTTATAATCTTATTAAAAAGATGTAACAAATTCGTAATAAATATATCGATCGAAATCAAGAGAGGGTATGTTAATGTTTGAAAAAAAGTATGTTAAGTATATTGTAGGCGGAATTCTTGCGATGGGCATTCTTGCTGTTCCCGTAAGGGCGGCCATGATTGCCACAGATAAACCACTTAGTGGCGCTGCGGTTGTGGTAGATGAATATTGTGACCAGGTGGCAAATGGTACGGTGAGTAATGCAGCAGTTTCGGTTCCACCGGAAGTTACAGAAGCACCGGTTCAGACCCCAGAGTCAGAGGCGACAGAGGAAAAAGAGGAGCATGTTAAACTCAATCTGAATTATAGTCGTCTTGGAGTGGCTACCAAAGTTGATACTTATCTGAATGTCCGCAAAAAGCCATCGGAGAGTTCAAAAATAGTCGGTAAAATGACGAAAAATGCCGGTTGTCACATCTATAAGATAAAAAAAGGATGGGCTAAAATGGTATCCGGGAATGTTACCGGATGGGTGAAAGCCAAATATCTTGTAACAGATGAAAAGGCTGAGAAAGCGGCTACGAAAGTGGGCCGTGAGTGTGTTGAAATTACCACCAATTCCCTTCGCGTTCGTGCATTACCTACGACGGATGCCCCGATTTATTCAGTGGTATCCGAAGGAGAGGAATTTGTCATTCGTGAGCAGAATCTCACACCGGAATTTGTGGAAAAAGTGATTAAAAAGCAAAAAATATCCAATAAGGC
>JALEKC010000013.1 GCA_022769325.1 Eubacterium sp.
GTGTCAGGGAATCGTTCCAGTCTTTTCAGAATTCCAGTGTTTCATGGAAAAAGCTTTACGGAGCATGGGTTATAAGTGCGTCGGTATGAGGTGCCTGTATTTGAGGCACCCATACCGCTACGTACTTATATAGTGAGAACGCCCATGCGAGTAAACTTTTTCACATGAAATACGGAACCTGAAAGAATTGCCAACGATGACTTGACACAAACTTTGTCTTTCTTCTTATTGATTATTACTTCATTTTTTGCTATAATGTTGTTCAAAGATTGTATTTTACAGATATGCAGGGAGGAACCAGATGAAAAATAATAGAATTGTTGTAGCTCTTGGAAGAAACGCTTTTGGCGAGACATTTCCGGAGCAACAAAAAAATGTAAAACGGGCAGCAGAAGCAATTGCTGATTTGGTAGAAGCCAAGTATGAAATCGTAATTACCCATAGCAATGGACCTCAAGTTGGCATGATTCAGACTGCCATGACTGAATTTGCCCGCCTTGATAATCGTTATACGGTAGCACCTATGTCTCTCTGTGGTGCCATGAGTCAGGGATATATCGGATATGACCTGCAAAATGCAGTTCGTTCCGAGCTTTTAAATCGTGGAATTTTTAAACCGGTTTCCACGATTATTACCCAGGTTCGGGTAGACCCTTTTGATAAAGCTTTCAATCATCCCACAAAAATCATTGGGCGATATATGACTAAGGTGGAAGCGGAAGCGGAAGAAGAAAAAGGAAATCATGTAGTAGAAGAAAATGGTTCGTATCGTCGAATCATCGCTTCTCCCCGTCCGGTGGATATTTACGAGATTGATGCTGTCAAAGCTTTGGTTGATGCAGGACAGATTGTTATTGCAGCCGGAGGCGGCGGTATTCCTGTGATGGAACAGGGAACGAAGTTAAAGGGTGCAAGTGCTGTGATTGAAAAAGATTATACTGCTGCTAAGCTCGCCGATATGTTGGACGCCTCCACACTTCTTATACTGACCGCCAAAGATCAGATGGAAGCAGATGGCAAGCCTATCGATGCATTGACTTCTGAAGAAGCCATCTCCTTGATGGACGAAGGACACTTTGATGAGATTACCACATTGCCAAAAATTGATGCCTGTGTATCCTTTGTTACTTCCGGCGAAGAACGTACTGCCATCATTGGCAATCTTGATGATGCCTATCATTTAATTCGTGGTCGCCGCGGAACGCGGATTACCAAATAATTTTCATATCGCATTATATTTAAAAAGACCCTTGAAATAATTCAAGGGTCTTTTTAAATATAGTGCGGATGGTGGGACTTGAACCCACACGAGGTCACCCCCGCAAGATTTTGAGTCTTGTGCGTCTGCCATTCCGCCACATCCGCATGTAGTGAAACACTCGCCTCACAACAATCAGTATCTTACCATCTATCTACTAATTTGTCAATACTTTTTTCGATATTTTCTAAGATTTTTTATTTTCCCAAAAAGGGACTTGTATTTAGAATATATTACCATACATGATCTTTTCGCATTTGAGCACTGGTCTTTAAAAAGTAAGTATATCTTGGAGTCTTATTGGTATTGGATCCATTCACAATAGGATCATCAAAGGTTACATCTACATGAAGCCATTTTCCATTTACTTTTACCAGATTCCATGCATGACCACCACCTTCTGAAAATCCGGTTATCATCTTGCATGGAATTTTCAATTGTTTCATAATTTTCATAAAAGCTTTTGAATATCCGTCACAAACTGCAGTTCCACGCACCAAAGCACCTTTTGCCGTATGGGAAACCTTAGGAACCGTTCCATGCAAATAATTTTGATAGTCATATTTTACATTTCGAATCATCCAATTATGAACGGCTTTTATTTTCTCCTTCGTGGACATTCCTTTTCGAATTACGGTTTTTATCACCTGTTTGACACGTTTATTTTCGGATTTAGTCTGAATGCAGACCTGCAAACAGTAGGTTTTTCCACCACTAACCGCTCTTATTTTTACCGTACCGGTCTTCTTGCAGCGAAGTACGCCTTTGGCACTGATAGACGCCACTTTCGGATTGGAAGATTTCCATGTCACACTTGTCATGGCATTATATAAATGGAGATTTTCTTTGTCTCCTGTCAACAGATATGTTTTCTTTGATTCTCCCAGAGTGATTTTTCCCGAGGTAAATACCGGTATCGCATTTTTAGTTGCATAATTAAATTCTTTCGAGTTCTTGGGCGCAACCAGATTTACCAGAGAATCGCATTGATATATCATCTTTTCGCCCACCGTATTGGCTTTCCCCGCAAATACAACATAACACAAATTAGGACATTTATAAAATGCCAAGCTGGAAATGTACTTCACGCTTTCCGGCACTATGACTTTTTTTACGGACGGATTCTGATTGAATGCCCCTTGATAGACGGTTGTGACAGTATCTGGAATCTGCACCACTTCATCCTTCCCAAGATACTCCACAAGAACTCCTTGGGAAATCAAAAAATCCGAACTGGTATCGGTGGTTTCTGTCTCATCTTTTCCGATATAAGTCGGCAATTCCCCTACCGTGGTATCACGTGGGACTGCACGGATCCCAATATTCGTAAGATTCGCTGGTATTTTCTCTTCCGGTACAATTTGTCTTGCAATCTCAAGGACGCCTTCCGCAGTCAATTCATTCCAGCTTCCGCGGATACTTTCGTACTGCTCTCTGGTGATTTCATATTGGTAAATCTGATTAAAAGTCAGATAATAAGCATACATCTCTTCCGCATTTCCGTCATTTTGGGGCAACGTCACGCAGAATGCCAAAACCAGACATAGCGCAATTACTTTAAATAATCTTTGTTTCATATACATTACCTCCCTTGCTCATAAAGGGTTCAAAACCATGTATCAAATATCTTTCTTGCAATTGGTACCGCATAAGCGCTTCCGGTCCCGGCACCTTCCACCACAATACTTACCGCAAGTTTCTTCCTTCCTTTTGTTGCATAACCCACGAACCAGGCATGAGATTCGCTGGAACCGGCTTTATACTGGGCAGAACCAGTTTTCCCTCCTGCCTTATATTCGCCGGTTGACAAAGCTGTGGCCGTTCCACTAAGAACCGTCTCACGCATATATTTTTTCAATACGTCTGCTTCTTCTTCCGACATCACCTGGCTAACCTGAGCCGGTTCATTTTGTGTAACCACATCTCCTTCACTGGTCTGGATGCGGTCTACCAGATAAGGCTTCATTAAAATCCCATCATTCAGCGCCGCAGATACAAGGAAAATATTTTGTAACGGTGTCGTAAGTACAGTTCCCTGTCCAATAGCAGCCTGCATAATATCACCAGTGGAAGACTTTTCTATGGAAAAACTGGAGGACTTCTGCTCCAATTCTTTTATAGGTAACGTGGTATTGTAGTAAAATTGCTGGCATAACTTGGTCCATGACTTGGAATCCAGACCACTTCCAATTTGTGCAAATGCTGCGTTACAGGATTCAGCAAAAGCTTCACGCAAATCAATACTGCCATGCACTTCATTACCATAACATCGAATACTCCCATCTCCGGTCCCAATTTTCCCGGTACACCGATAGGTGAATTTATCATAATCTTTGTTCTCACGCATGTATTCCAACAAAGTATATAACTTAAACGTAGAACCTGGAGGATACAACCCCTGGGTAGCACGATTATACAAAGAGGAATCATCCGAAGATGCCTGGGTCAGTTTTTCCCAATTGGCCTCCAGCTGATTGGGATTGTAGGTGGGTTTGGAAACCATACATACGATTTTCCCCGTATCCGGCTCCATAACAACGACCGCTCCTCTTCGGCTTCCCAAAGCATCATTGGCAACTTGTGATAATTTGAGATTTAAAGTGGTCACAACATCATTTCCCGGATTTTTCTTCCCCCGCAATTCATTGAGCAAGGCAGTCATCTGGTTAATTCCCGAAGTCAGCATCGTATAACTTTCCGAAGCCTCCAAGCCGGTTTTTCCGTGAGTTGCCCGTCCAACAACATGAGCGAACAAACCGTCATAGGGATAGTAACGAACCTCATTTCCGCTTCCAGTCTTTTGTGTCTTGGCAAGCACAGCCCCACTATCTGAAAGAATACTTCCTTTTTTGACCCGTTCTGCCATCAAATCCTGTCTTCCATTGTATGCATTATTGAGAATACGGTCCGTATCCCCGGATAAAAACCAAATGACATAACCTGCCATAAATACAAATAAAAACATGACAAGATAAGTAACCGTAGCCATTTCCCGGTTCATTCGTTTATGCTTTTTCTTATCGATTTCGAGATTTTCCTTTGGCAGATTCTTTTTCTGCTTCTTCTTGTTCAAGGCTTTCCTCCTCTTTTCCATTTAGTACGTACATTCCCTGTATAATACTGAAAATAATAATCGTGGTCATAATGGAACTTCCTCCATAACTAATCAGAGGAAGGGTCACTCCTGTAGAAGGAATGAATTTTGTCACTCCTCCGACACACAAAAATACCTGAAAAATAAATTCCACACTTAATCCAAATGCCGTTAATTTGTAAAACTGCTTTTTCATCTTCATGGCAATATTTACAAACATAATATAACTGCTCAGATATACCAATATCAGACAAATGGCAAACACCCCTCCCAGTTCCTCAGAAATGGCCGAAAACACAAAATCACTTTCCACCACCGGAACACTTCCGGGAAGTCCCTTTCCAAGTCCCATACCGATAAATCCACCGGTACCAATAGCAAAGAGCGACTGTGCCACTTGATATCCACCACCATTTATCTCAGACCAGGGATCCCGCCATGCCTGCACTCGCGTCTGCACATGAGAAAACAAATGATAGGCAATCACTGATGCCACCGTACCGCCGGCAAGTCCTGCCCCCAAATAAACTACTTTTGTGGTGGCAACATACAATACAAAAATATAGGTCACAAAATAAATCAATGCCGCTCCCAGATCCTTTTCTGCCACCAAAATAATCACATGAACGGCTGCCACGGCTGTGATTACCACAATATGCTTAAATTTGGTCGTCCTTGACAAAAGAGAAGCCATAAAAAACACATAAAGTATTTTAACAAATTCGGAAGGCTGAATGGCAATGCCGCCAATGCTAATCCAGTTTCTGGAGCCATATTTTTCAATTCCAATTACAAATACAAGCATCAAAAAGAGGATTCCCAAAAGAGCAAACTGCCATCCCATTCGCTCCAAGATTCGCAACTTTTCAATAATCAGTGGAACAAAGATACAAAATACCATAGCCGCTGTGGCAAGAACAATCTGATGAATGGCATAACCGGAGGACAATCGTCCTAAAATCACAAACCCAACCATCATGCACATCATCATATTGTTTAGTACCAATTTGGATAAACCTTTATAACATGCCTGATAAATTTTAATAAATACCAGATAAAAAGCAAACTCAATCGCCCACAATGCCACATAAATAATTTCCTTGTTCTCCATAATCAAGATGGCACTCATAGTGGCATGTAAGAGCAAGGTCAGGGTTCTCTGGGCAGCAAATATCCGATTCTGCTTTTCTTTATTTTTCCCTGCAAATGCCCGAAAGGAGTAAAATGTATATAATGCAAACAGCAGGATAATCACATATCTGGCAATTTCTACAATAAAGAGTTCCATTGTGTCAATACCTTTCTAATCTCTTGCGAGGACATCAGTGCCAAATCCACCAAAGGCACATCATCTTCACATTGTAATTCATATCTTTTCGCATCTTTTTCATAACAAAATGTATAGCAATACTCACAAATCGGAAGGGATAAAAAACAATCCTTTTTGGGGGTAGAAATTTCCTGTATCACAGGATTCTTTCCTTCTTTCTTACACTGTCCCAGCTGCTGATTTACGCATCCCTTGGTCACCATCACCGCCTGACGTCCATACCGAAGACTGGCATGCCCTTTTATCCCAAAGGATTCATACACTCTTTTTGTCCTCTGATTCCATTGGTAAAGACGAGGGCCGGCCACCCGTGGCAAATCCGCCATGCCCATCCCAGAGAGAACCGGAATGTGTTCCATGGACTGAATCAAAATACCTTCCAAATTGCCTTTCTGAAAGCATACTCCATACTTTTCCCAATTGTGCAAAAAGTGTTTTCGAGCCGGCATATCCAATATCACCGGAAGCGAAATGTAAAATGGCATGTCCTTCATCATTTCCGAGACTTCTGCCCACTTTGCTGCCGGAAACCATTCTAAAGGAATCACCATAGTAACCTTTATCTTTCCTTCTTTTACCAAAGATTTTACCTCAGAAATATGTCGAAAATCTGTCAAATTTACGAACACTTGTTCTTTTTTCTCATTTTTCTTCTCTGGAAGTGATGTAGGAGGACAAGCCGGGACTTCCCTTCTTTTTTCCAAATCAGCATCCTTTTGGAGTTGCTTCATTTTTTCAAATGCCTCACGGCGAAGAGCTGCAATCTGCCCTAAAGGGATGAAAATCCCTTCCGGGACAGATAGGTCTAATTGAGAAAATTCATATTCACTTTCTCCTGTCTTTTTTAACCTTTTTTCAATATCGGCAGCAAGAACCGGCTTTCCTTTTGCCTGCTGGGCCACCACACCGGTGCACTGGCATCTCAAATTTCCACAGGTAATCTCCAAAGCAATTTCTTTTCCTGCTTCTGCCCGGAAAAATCCTTTGACTTTGCACTTATCTTCTTTTTTCTCCTGCAAAATCTCTTCGTTTATTTCCTCCAAGAGCATGGAATTTTTCGTGCGAAATACTTTTTGCCCCGGCTTTATTACACATCCTTTTTGGTAACGCGCAGAAATTTCTGCCGGGGGCTCAGCTCCGTCTTTAACCGTATATTCATATTGTTTTTCCCCATTTTTATCACGAAATTCAAGTACATCCTGATATGCGATGGAATTGGAAAGCCGGTAGGTCACCTGACCTTTCTGAACATGGGTGACTTCTCCCACTTCCACACCATAATGTCCATTTTTTTCTTTAAATATAATGTCCTTTTTGTCTTTTTCAAATAAATAACCTTTGCAAAATCCACCTCGGTTGTATAAATCCATCAATTTCCGGATATCTTCCTGTAACTCCACATGGGAAATGGTTTTTCCCGTCTCAAAAGCATCTGCATAAAGACGATACATTTTTGCCGTAAAAGCTGCATATTCCGGTTTTTTCATACGTCCTTCAATCTTCAGGGAATTCACTCCTGCTTCTATCAGTTCTCCAATTTGCCCCAGCGTACACATATCTTTCGGACTGAGAAAATGCCCGGTTTCCCCGTTAGAAGTCTGATAGGGGAAACGACAGGGTTGGGCACACATTCCCCGGTTTCCACTTCGTCCACCAATAACCTGACTCATAAGGCACTGCCCGGAATAACAGTAACATAAAGCTCCATGAACAAATACTTCCATTTCCAGCGAAGTTTCCCTTCGCATCTGTGCAATCTCTTTTATGGTTAACTCTCTGGCAGGAACCACTCTGGTAACGCCATAAGGAATCCATTGATTGGCTCCCTGCGCCGTCAGAATCGTCATTTGCGTACTGGCGTGAATGTCCATATCCGGAAAACATTCATGAATCAAATGCATCACTCCGGGATCTTGGACGATAACAGCATCCAGCCCATTTTCATAAAGAGGTTTCAGCATAGGATATAAATCCTCTTCCAATTCCTCCTCCGTCAATAATGTATTTACCGTAAGATAGATTTTCTTTTTTCTTGCATGTGCATATTCCAAAATCTCACACAATTGAGGAACTGTGGGATTATCGGCAAATGCACGCGCCGAAAACCGACTTGTGCCTGTATAAACTGCATCCGCTCCATGCAATAAGGCGGCATAAATTCCTTCTACCGAACCTCCCGGTGCCAATATTTCGATACTCATCTTACTCTCCATTCTAAAATCTGATAGAAATACAAACGAGAAACAGTTTATTCTCTGTTTCCCGCCAGATTCTTCTCTTTATCTTTTTCCTCTGCGATTTCTGGATTCCAAGTCTGTGATACGCCGCTCCGCCGCTTCCAGCTTGGCTTTCAATTCTTCGCGTTCACTCTCTCCCTCTTCATACTTTTCTTTCCATTCTGTGGTTTCATTCTCCACCTGATTTTCGATTTCCGCCTTGGCTGTCTCATATTTTTTCACTAAATCTGCTTTTGCATTTTCATACTTTTCTTTTAATTTCTTGCCATCCTGTGTATATTTTGCTTTTGCATCTGCCAGATCTTTCTTGCTCTTTTCACGCAATTGTGACACTTGTTCTTCCTGAGCCTTAACTTTGTCCTGTAAACTCTCTTCGGCTTTTTTTGCTGTTTCCAGTTCTTCTTTTAATTTTGCAATTTCTGCTTCAGCTCCCTCTAATTTGGTTTGCAAAGAAGCATTTAAAGCTGCGCTTTTGGATGCCCTGCTCTCTGCCGCGGCAGCTTTCCCAGAGTTTTCCTGACTGATAACGTTGAGTTCCACCACTTTTTTCTCAGAACTCTCAAGAATTTTTCGCAATTCTTCTATCTTGGAATGTAACTCTGCCTCTGTGGTCTCATGCTCTAAAATCTTATGTTTCATATCAAGGACCATCTTGTCTTTACGCTCATTGTCCTTCGTAATAGATTTTACATCCCGTTCAATTTTAAAATAGTCATCCGCAATATTAATTGCCAGCAAAATATTTTTCAACTCAATATCCATATTGGAATAATATTCTTTTTTTTGAAATTCGGAAAGTTTACTATTGATATAAGTAGCCACTTTCTGGATATAATCTGCGCTTTCAAAGCCACAAAGAGTATATTTTCGTCCATTAATCAGTACATCTACATCATTTTTATTTTTCATGTCTGTCCCCGTTCCTTTATCCTTGCCAGCTCACGGCTGATTTTTAACACATTTCTTACTTAATTTTACACGAAATTCTACATTCCGTCAAGTTGGAACTCCATCAGATAACAAAAGCTCCCGGCTGCAACATTTCTTCAAAATCTGTTATAAAATAATTGGCTTTTTCTTTATTTTCATCCCATTCCGCCGCAGCCGCTTTGTCAAATACAGCCACTGTCTGAAAGCCCCCTTCAGCGGCGGCTTCAATGCCCTTTGTAATATCTTCAAATACCAGACACTCCTCGGGCTTACATTTCATTTTTTCCGCTGCTTTTATGTAAATATCCGGAAATCCTTTTCCTCTCTCCACCTCAGAAGTCTCCGTGATGGCTTCAAAATACTGAAAAATTCCATTTCTGCGTAGACAGGGTTCAAACAAAGAACGATAGGAAGCGGTAGCAACACCCAGATGAATTCCTTCCCTGGAAAGTCTGTCCAATACTTCTTTCACGTAGGGCTTTGTCATAACCCGGTTGTGATACATATCCGCTGCCATCCGGTCCCATTCTGCGATCACAGCATCCACAGACTCATTCAGGGAAAAACGGTCAATGGTATACTCTGCCGTCTCTCGAAATCCCATGGCGGCAATGGTTTTGGCATAATCTTCCGGCACTTCAAATCCCCGTTTTCCCAAAAAATCAATATCCACCTGATTCCAAACCCACATGGAATCTAAAAGTGTCCCATCCAAATCAAAAATTGCTCCTTTTATCTGCATTTTATCCATTTCCTTTTATTCTTTTATTTTGTCAAAAAATCCACTCTTTTCCAAATCCTGTATTACCTGCGTAGCAATGACAGCATGTCCCTCTTTATTGGGATGAGGATCGATTCCTCGGAGGGAAATCATGCGATTGATACAGACTTTATCACTTTGGGCCAAGGATGATTTCACATCCGTCACCTGAACTCGTGTTTTCTTTTTCATTTTACCTGAAAATGAGAGAACTTGCAAGGTCTGTATTTCTTCGTAACTGGAATTTAGTCGTCCAATGTATTTTTCAGATACTTCTTTCACATCAATTCCCAATACTTCCTTGAGGGAAAAAGATGTGTCATCGCAAGGATTGTATATATTATTCATGACGATTTCAGCCTCAGGAGCCCTTTTTTCAATCTCAGAAACCAGCTGAGGTAATGTCTCTTCAAATTCTTCGCAAGCTTTGGAAAACAAAGCATCCCCTTCTTTTTTTAATTTTGTAATATCCAGATTTTGTGACAAATATTGCATCAAATCATTGGAGCCGATGGATACCGTGACCAAATCCGCATCTATTAACGCTTCCTGATATTCCGCATAATAGGGATTGTCGGGATTTTTTAACCGTTCTAACAATTCCTCACTTTTCAAACCATTTTCTCCAAAATTCCAGGCATATACCCCACCATAAACTGCCTCCAATTTCTTTTGAACCAGGGCAACATAGCTTTCCTTTTCCGCATCTTTTAATCCATATCCGCCTGCAATACTATCCCCCAGTGCCACATATTTTACGATTTTTTCTTCGTAATCTCCGGAAGAAAGTTCTTTTCCGTATAAAAGAAAAAGCAGGCAAATACCGACTGCAATGACACAACGAAACCATCTCACGGACATCCTCCCCTTTCACATTTTCCTCTGAATGGGGATAGTATTTCCAAATATGATTTCTTTTATGCAACTGCTGAGGTCTTTGCCTGCCATAAATATACCAAGTTATGGCAACTGATATTTTTTCTTATATTCTTCATATTTTCCATGAAACCAGGAATTGTTTCCTTTATCCAAGGTATCCAGATATTCATGTGCTTCAAAGGTATCCTCGTTAATCTGAATCACACAAACTCCAATATTGGAGCAATGGTCTGCCACACGTTCAAAATTGGTGGCCAAATCATTGAGTACCAATCCTGCTTCCATGGTACACTTTCCTTTTTCCAACCGCTTAACATGTCTTTTTTTGACTTTTTTTGTCATACGGTCCACCACTTCTTCCATAGGCTCAATATCTCTTGCCAAAAGGGAATTTTCATTCACAAAAGCTTGTACCGACAGGGAAAGAATATCTTTTACGATGCGCTCAAAAACCGCCAATTCTCCCTTCGCTTTATCGGAAAACTGAATTCCATGGTCCTTGATTTTCCGTGCAGATTCTTCAATATTCATGGCATGGTCAGAAATTCGCTCAAAATCACTGATCGAATGCAAAATCATGGACAAGGTTTCTGCATCCTGCTGAGAAAGATTTTTTGCACTCAATTTTACCAGATAACTTCCCAGTTCATCCTCAAAATGATCCACTTCTTCTTCCTTGCGATAAACCTGTCTGGCAACCTTTTCATCATAATGGTCAATCAGACTCATAGCATCTAAAAGACCTTGTTTTGATGTCTCTGCCATAACCATGGCAACTTTTTTACAGCGTTCCATGGCAAATGCCGGCTGCTCCAAAAAACGTTCATCAAGCAAAGTTCCCATCTCTTTTTGCTGCTTTTCTTCTTCCGTCTCCGGAATACTGATGTAAGCAAGTTTTTCAAGCACTTTTGAAAATGGCAATAAAATCAACGTAGCTACCACATTAAATACACTATGAATCACCGCAATTCCCATAGGTCCAGCCACATCATCAAAAAAGCCAAAGGGAACAATGGCATGAACCAAATAGAATCCAATCATAAATACCGCCGTACCAAGAACATTAAAATACAAATGTACCAAAGAAGCACGTCTGGCACTTCGCGTCGCTCCAACACCGGATAACAGCGCAGTCACACAGGTTCCGATATTCTGCCCCATGATAATGGGAAAAGCCGTTCCATAGGTTATGGCTCCGGTGGCACACAGCGCCTGCAGAATTCCCACGGAGGCAGATGAACTTTGTATCACCGCAGTTAGAATTACTCCGGCAAGCATTCCCAAAATCGGATTTCGGAACATGGTAAGAATTCCGGTAAATTCCGGTACATCTGCCAGAGGCGCGACAGCATCACTCATGGTCTCCATGCCAAACATTAATATAGCAAATCCAACCAAAATCATTCCGATATCTTTCTTTTTTTGATTGTTTAGAAACATAATAAAAAAGATACCGATAATGGCGAGAACCGGTGAAAAATTGGCAGGTTTCAGAAATTGCATCAAAAAGTTGTCGCTCTCAATTCCGGACAAACTCAAAATCCAGGATGTAATAGTGGTTCCAATATTGGCTCCCATGATGATTCCAATGGCCTGTGACAATTTCATAATTCCGGAATTCACAAAACCCACCACCATAACAGTAGTGGCAGAGGAAGATTGTATCACAGCAGTGACTAAAGCACCAAGACAAACTGCCCGCAGCGGACTTGATGTCAATTTTTCCAAGATTCGCTCTAATTTTCCTCCGGATATCTTTGTCAATCCCTCTCCCATCGTATGCATTCCATACAGGAAAAGTGCAAGACCACCAAGCATGGAAAGTACTCCAAAAATATTCATGGGGTTCTCCTTTCAAATTGCGTATTTTAAATATTTTTCACACTTCACCATCATAGTATACCTTTGTAAAATACAAATATACCTTATGTAAAATCTAAGTAAAATATCATTTCATGACAATTTGATAGAGTTCTCTCATAAAAGATAGAGAACCAAAACATATTACGATGGATTCTTTTTCCTTTTTTTGTACTTTTTCTGCCATTTCCACTGCCTCCGGGATGGAAGAACAAACAAAGCTTTCCAGCCTGTTTTGCTTCAACTCCTCCGCCAGTTTTTCAGCCTCTAAGCCACGTGGTCCCGGTGGACGGATGGCAACTATTGTTTCAAATCGCCCCCGGGCAGCCAGTTGCCGGCACATTTTCTTATAATCTTTATCTCTGAAAACTCCCATAATGCCTATCCATCTTTTCTTCGAATACATTTGGTTCAAAGAATCCAGGAGACTTGATAATCCGTCGGGATTGTGAGCCCCATCTGCAATCCAAACCGGATCGTGACGTATAAAATCAAATCGTCCGGGCCATGTAGACGCAAACATAGCCTGCTTTTCTTCTTCCTTGGGTATGGAAAAGAAAGATTTTATCACCTGCAAAGTCAAAAGAGCCAGACAGGCATTTTCAATCTGATAGTGCCCGCACATCTGAATCTCATATTTTTCTCCCTGAAAATAAAATTCCGTTTTTCCTTCGCCACAGGAAATTTCTGTAATATCCTGCTTCTCCAATTGATACAAAGGAGCCCCTAAGATTTTGCACCTGTTTGCAATTATCTCCCAGACTTCGTCATTTTCCTGACTACTAACCACCGGGGCCTTGGTAGTTATAATACCTGCTTTATGTCTTGCAATTTCTTCCAGGCTATCTCCTAGAAATTTTTTGTGATCTTTCGCAATGGGAGTAATGACATTACAGATAACATTTTTTACCACATTTGTGGCATCCAGCGCACCTCCCATTCCGGTTTCCAGCACTACCAGGTCACAGTTCCATTTTGAAAATGCCAGAAAAGCCAACGCCGTCTCAATTTCAAATTCGGTAGGAATCGGCTGCCCCTGTTGTTCCATCTTCTTTACTGCCCGGGCTATGGTAATATAATAGGTTTCGTATTCTTCCTGGGAAATCAAATGGGTTTTCTCATTTTGTTTCCACTGTATGGTTTCATTTTTAGAAAAAAGAGCGGGTGAAAAATATCGTCCTATTTTTCTTCCGCTCTTTGCCAATACATTTGTTAAAAATGTTCCCGTGGAGCCTTTTCCATTGGTTCCCGCAAGATGAATAAAGGAACAATCCTCCTGTGGTTCATGAAGCCATTCAAGAAGAAGGGAAATCGTCTCCAAACCGGGTTGTATGGCGGCACCGGTCTGTGCCGCCTGAATATATTGTTTCGCTTTCTGATAATTCATAACAACCTCGATAACTAAGAAGAATTAGGAAAGAAGGGCTCGATCGTTTGCAAAATCTTCGCCACTGACTTGGGCAAATTTGTGAAGCAAATCATCCACCGTCAGTTTTTTCTTTTCCTCTCCTTCAATATCCAAAATAACTTTTCCATTGTTGAGCATAATCAAACGATTTCCATTGGCAATGGCATCGCGCATATTATGCGTAATCATCAATGTTGTCAAATGATCTTTATTTACAATATTATTGGTTGCATCCAATACTTTCGCTGCTGTCTTTGGATCCAAAGCTGCCGTATGCTCATCCAGCAAAAGCAATCGTGGTTTCTTCAGTGTCGCCATCAGTAGCGTAACAGCCTGTCTTTGACCACCGGAGAGCAATCCCACTTTGGATGTCAATCGATCTTCCAGTCCCAGATCCAGTACTTTAAGCATCTCACGAAATTGATTTCTCTCTTTTTGGGAAATACCGATGCGAAGTCCGCGTTTATTTCCTCTTCTCATGGCCAATGCCATATTTTCATCAATACCCATGGTTGCTGCTGTTCCCATCATAGGATCCTGAAAAACACGTCCAAGATAAGCCGCGCGTTTGTGTTCCGGAACTTTGGTCACATCTTTTCCATCAATGATAATCTGTCCTTCGTCTACAAACCAGACTCCAGCCAAAGCATTTAAAAGTGTGGATTTACCGGCACCATTTCCACCGATTACCGTGACAAAATCTCCTTCTTTCAATTTGAGAGAAAGCCCGTCAAGTGCCAATTTTTCATTGACCGTCCCCGGGTTAAATGTCTTGTAAATATTATTTACTTCTAACATTTTGTGCCCCTCCTCTCTTTACCGGTTTTACGATATACTTCTTTTTCCAATAAGGCAAAGCAAGGAACAATGCCACAACAAGTGCAGAAAGAAGTTTCAGAAGGTCTGTATCCAGTCCAAACCAGATAACCACCTGCAATACAACATAATAAATCACGGCACCGAACACAACAGCCAGTAATTTTAATGCAAAATTGTGGAACAATTTCTCAAATACCACTTTTCCAATGATAACAGCTGCCAGTCCGATAACGATGGCACCTCGTCCCATATTAATATCTGCAAATCCCTGATATTGTGAGCAAAGAGCACTGGCAAGTGCCACTAAACCATTGGAAATCATCAATCCAAGTACAATATTGAAATTGGTATTGATTCCCTGGGCACGGCTCATATGCGGATTACATCCTGTTGCACGCAATGAGCAGCCAAGCTCTGTTCCAAAGAACCAATATAATATGCCAATGATTACGATGCAAAAAATCGCCACAACAAAAATGGAATTTTGATAAAATGGTACATTTTTCACATTACGAAGAGACACCAGCAAATCATAATTCATAACACTAATTGCCTGATTGGCACGTCCCATAATTTTTAAGTTTACGGAATACAATGCCAACTGTGTCAAAATTCCTGCCAGAATAGCCGGGATTCCCATAAAGGTATGGAAAATTCCTGTTACCAGGCCGGCTAACATTCCTGCCAGAAGTGCAACCAATAAACTTACCCATACATTATAACCATTCAGCATCATCATGATACTGACTGCTCCACCGGTACACATAGATCCGTCTACTGTCAAATCCGCAACGTCTAATATTTTATATGTGATATAAACTCCGATTGCCATAATTCCCCAGATTAATCCCTGTGCGACAGCTCCGGGCATGGCACTCAATAATACTGAAATATCCAAAAAACCTTACCTCCGTTTTCGTCCGCTTATTTGGAAGCTTCGATTTTTTCGTATCCTTCCGGAATTTTAATTCCCAATTCCTTACAAATACTTTCGTTGTATTGTTTGGTAACTTTAGGTGCAAATTTAATTTGCATGGTAGATACATCGGCACCATTTACAAGAACTTCATAAGCCATTTTACCGGTTTCATATCCCAAATCATAATAACTGATGGAAAGTGTTGCCACTCCACATCCACTACAGATTCCCTGCTCTCCTGCAACAACAGGAACTTTTGCAGGTACACAGGTATTTTTAATAACCTCTGTATTGGAAGCCGCTGTATTATCTGTCGGAATATAAATGATTTCACTATTTTTGGATGCATTGGTAATAACAGATGCAATATCGTTGGAATCTACGAAGGAATAATTGGTACATGTATATCCTTCCTTCTCAAGATAGGTCTTAATGGTCTCTACCTGATACAAAGAATTGGCCTCTGCAGAACAGTAGAACAAACCTACTTTTTTCTTATCCGGGAACAATTCTTTAATCATCGCTGCCTGCTGGTCCAACGGAGCCAGATCAGAAGTACCGGATACGTTGATTCCTGTAGTTCCTTTCCAGTCTTTGATATCCAATGCAGTTCCATAATCGGTAACGGAAGTACCAAGAATCGGAATATCTGTAGCACCAGCCACAGCTGCCTGAAGTGGTGCCGTCGCATTGGCAAGAATCAAATCAACTTTTTCTGAAACAAAAGAATTAACGATGGTAGCACATGTAGGAGAATCTCCCTGTGCATTCTGCTCATCAAATTTCACTTTGTCTCCTAATTTTTCTGTTAAAGCGTCCTTAAATCCTTTGGTTGCTGCATCCAGTGCATCATGTTGTACCAATTGGCAGATTCCGATGTTGTAAGTCTTTCCACTGTCTCCTGTGCTACTACTGGTACCGTCTTTCGTTTCCGAACCTCCACAAGCAGTTAATGACATGGTCATAATAGCGGTAAGTGCCACTGCAATTATCTTTTTCAATTTCATAAAAATACCCTTCCTTTCTTTTCTATTGTTTGTTGTATTATTTTACAATACGTACTTTAATTACACCGTCGATGGCCTGCAATTCATTTACAAGTTCTTCGGTGGACGGACTACAAATATCAATAATGGTATACGCGTAATCACCACGACTCTTATTTACCATATTTTCAATATTGATGCCGTCGTCGGCAAACAATGTAGTAAATTTAGACAACATAGAATGAACATTCTTATGTGCAATCGCAATACGTCCTTCCGTGGTACATACTCCTGCATCGCATGCCGGATAGTTTACGGAATTTACAATATTTCCATTTTCGATAAATTCACGAATCTGTTTTACTGCCATCTTCGCACAATTATCTTCGGATTCCTGAGTGGAAGCACCAAGATGAGGCGTCACAATGGTATTTGGAAGATTTACGGTAGTTGGATTTGGGAAATCCACAACATATTTTTTCACTTTTCCGCTCTCCAAAGCTTCTTTCATATCCGCCTCATTTACCAAGGTATCACGAGAGAAGTTCAAAAATACTACGCCATCTTTCATCTTATCAAAAGCTGCTTTATCAAACATTCCTTTGGTAGAATCCAAAAGTGGCACATGAACTGTGATAAAATCACATACCTCATATATTTCCTCATAGGATTTTACAATGGTAATATCACGGGACATATTGAGGGCATTATCCACTGAGAGATATGGATCACATCCATATACATCCATTCCCAGACGATTTGCCGCATTGGCTACCAATACACCGATGGCACCCAGTCCGATGATTCCCAGTTTCTTTCCGGAAATTTCTGTTCCGGCAAATGCTTTCTTAGCTTTTTCAGCTGCTTTTGCAATGCCTTCATCTTCTTTATTCTCTTTAATCCATTCGATACCACCGACGATGTCACGAGATGCCAGAAGCATGGAAGCCACCACCAGCTCCTTTACACCATTGGCATTGGCACCCGGCGTATTAAATACAACAATACCTTTGTCAGCACAGGCATCCAGTGGAATATTATTTACACCGGCACCGGCTCTTGCAACGGCGAGAAGATTGTCAGAAAGTTCCATTTCATGCATGGAAGCACTTCGAACCAAAATTGCCTCTGCCTGATTGGCATCTTCCACCATTTCATACTTGTCATCTAATAAATCCAATCCGCAATTTGCAATGGGATTTAAGCAATTTACTTTAATACTCATTATAAATTCTCCTCTTCAAATTTCTTCATAAATTCAACCAATTTTTCCACACCCTCTTTTGGCATAGCGTTGTAAATACTTGCGCGCATACCGCCAACGGTACGATGTCCTTTCAAATTTTCAAATCCGGCTTCTTTTGCCTCTTTTACAAATTTTGCATCCAGTTCTTCATTTCCGGTAACAAATGGAACATTCATCAACGAACGATCTTCCTTACGAACGGTTCCTTTGAATAATTTGCTGGAATCCAGGAAATCGTAAAGAATTTTTGCCTTTTCTTCATTACGCTGTTTCATCACCTCAAGGCCGCCCATTTTCTTGATCCATTTAAAGACTTTTCCACAGATATAAATTCCATAAGCAGGCGGTGTATTATAAAGACTTTGTGCATCTGCATGAATCTTATACTGCAACATGGTAGGCACTTTCTCATCTACACTTTCCGGAATCAAATCTTCACGGATGATAACAATAACCACTCCGGCAGGTCCGATATTTTTCTGGACACCACCATAGATGACACCATATTTTGTCACATCTACAGGTTCTGACAAAAAGCAGGATGAAACATCTGCTACCAAGGTTTTTCCTTTGGTATTTGGCAAAGTTTTGTATTTGGTTCCATAAATGGTATTGTTCTCACAAATATATACATAGTCTGCATCGTCATCAATAGGAAGATCGGAGCAATCCGGTATGTAGGAGAATGTCTTATCTTCGGATGATGCAATCTTATTGGCTTTTCCATATTTGCAAGCTTCCTGATAAGCTTTTTTTGCCCATTGTCCGGTTACAATATAATCTGCAACTCCATTCTTCATCAGATTCATAGGAATCATGGCAAACTGCTGGGAAGCGCCTCCCTGAAGAAATAATACTTTATAATTGTCTGGAATGTTCATCAACTCTCTAAGATCTGCTTCTGCAGTTTTAATGATTTCATCATATGCTTTGGAACGATGGCTCATCTCCATTACTGACATCCCTGTTCCTTTGTAATCCAGCATTTCATCTGCTGCTTCTTTTAAAACTTCCTCCGGTAATACAGCTGGTCCAGCTGAAAAATTATAAACTCTAGCCACGGCTAAAACCTCCTTAAAATATTTATCTAAAATCATTTCATTATGATTCTGAATTTTCTAAATCTTTATCCGTAAATGCCTCTTCAATTGCCGTTCCCGGTGCAACCATCGGCCACACTTTATCATCCTGGTCAAGCACACAACAGATAACCACAGGTCCATTTTCTGCCATTGCTTTCTTTATGACATCATCTACCTCTTCCCGTTTGGTAATCTGATATGCTTTTGCGCCAAGCCCTTCTGACACTTTCAGATAATCCACTTTATCCTGTAAAATGGTACTGGAATAACGCTTTCCATAAAATAATGACTGCCATTGACGCACCATCCCCAGTGCATGGTTATCAAATACCACCTGGATAATCGGAATGTCATATCGAGAGGCAGTGGCCAATTCATTCATATTCATACGGAAGCATCCGTCTCCTGCGATATTGAAAACCACTTTGTCCGGATTTCCTACTTTGGCACCAATACAGGCTCCCAATCCGTATCCCATGGTTCCCATACCACCGGAACTAAGGAAAGAACGTGGGTTTTTATAGGAAAAATACTGTGCTGCCCACATTTGATGCTGCCCAACATCCGTTGTAATGATGGCATCTCCCTCTGTTGCCGCATTGATGCGTTCAATTACATAAGGTCCTGTCAATACATCTTCCCGATATGTCAGAGGAAGTGCTGCTTTTCTGGCAAGTACCTTATCAATCCAAGCTTTGTGATATTGATTTTCCAATTTTTTATTGAGAATTTCAAGCACCGATTTCAAATCTCCAACGATGGAATAATCCACCTGAATATTTTTATTGATCTCGGCAGCATCAATGTCAATATGAACAATCTTTGCATTGTAAGCAAATTTCTTGGCATTTCCGGTTACACGGTCTGAAAAACGGACACCCAGAGCAATCAAAAGATCACACTCTGTCACACTTAAGTTGGCTGTCTTGGTTCCGTGCATACCAAGCATACCTGTATAATATTCATCTGTACCATCAAAGGCACCTTTTCCCATTAATGTATCTGTCACAGGTGCATCTACTTTTTTGACAAATTCTTTTAATTCTGCACTGGCTCCTGACAAAATGCATCCGCCACCCACAAAAATCATAGGCTTTTCTGCTTTGCGAATGGCCTGTAAAACAGCCTCAATATCTTTTTCACATATGGTATTGGTCTGTCTCTGGATAATATCTGGTGTCTGTGGAGTAAATTCCGTCACAGCGGCGGTTACATCTTTGGTAATATCCACAAGTACCGGTCCCGGTCTTCCGGTCTGGGCAATGGTAAATGCACGACGTACCACTTTTGCCAAATCGTTAATATCTTTTACAATAAAACTATGTTTGGTAATCGGCATGGTGATACCGGCAATATCCACTTCTTGAAAACTATCTTTCCCAAGTAATGGAAGTCCTACATTACATGTAATGGCAACCATGGGAACGGAGTCCATATAAGCGGTTGCAATACCGGTGACAAGATTGGTTGCCCCAGGACCACTTGTAGCCATACATACACCAACTTTACCCGTAGCGCGGGCATACCCATCTGCTGCATGAGACGCACCCTGTTCATGGGAGGTCAATATATGTCGGATTTTATCCTGATAACGATACAATTCATCGTATACATTCAAAATTGCTCCACCCGGGTAGCCAAATATCGTATCTACTCCTTGTTCTAACAAGCATTCTATTAAAATCTGGGAGCCATTTAATTGCATGAAAATGCACCTCTTTCTCGTTATTATTTTCGTATTTCACCCTGGTACCACTGCCAATTAAAATTCTTGTTTTAAAATAGCACCGGTATTTCCGGATGTAACCATGTTGGCATAACGTGCCAGATAACCAGTGGTTACCTTTGGCTCTCTTGGTTTCCAATTTTTCTTTCTTTCCGCAAGAATCTCATCGCCGACATCTAATTGCAAGGTGTTTTCCGGAATATTAATCTTGATAATATCCCCTTCTTCCACCAATGCAATCGGTCCGCCAACAGCTGCTTCCGGTGAAACATGGCCAATGGAAGCCCCTCGGCTTGCCCCGGAAAAGCGACCATCTGTAATCAACGCAACAGAGGAGCCAAGTCCCATACCGGCAATGGCAGAGGTAGGATTGAGCATCTCACGCATTCCCGGACCACCCTTTGGTCCTTCGTAACGAATGACAACCACATCTCCAGCCACAATCTTACCACCTTTGATGGCTTCAATGGCATCTTCTTCGCAATCAAATACTCTTGCCGGTCCCTCATGAACCATCATTTCTTCTACTACTGCGGAACGTTTTACAACCGCTGAATCCGGTGCCAGATTTCCTTTTAAAATGGCAATACCACCAGTCTGGCTATATGGATTGTCAATTGGACGAATGACTTCCGGATTGCGATTTACGACATTTTCAATATTTTCTCCAACGGTTTTTCCGGTTGCTGTCATCAAATCCGTATAAAGCAGTCCCTTTTTATTTAATTCGTTCATAACTGCATAAACGCCACCGGCTTCATTGAGTTCTTCAATATAAGTATGACCGGCAGGTGCCAAATGACAAAGGTTTGGTGTCTTCGCACTGATTTCATTGGCAAGATCCAGATTCAAATCCACACCTGCTTCATGAGCAATTGCCGGCAAATGAAGCATACTATTGGTGGAACATCCCAGTGCCATATCCACGGTAAGTGCATTTAAAAATGCTTTCTCTGTCATAATATCTCTTGGACGAATATTTTTCTTATATAATTCCATTACTTTCATACCGGCATGTTTCGCCAGTTTAATTCTTTCTGAATAAACAGCAGGAATCGTTCCATTTCCCTGAAGTCCCATACCAATGGCCTCGGTCAGGCAGTTCATGCTATTGGCAGTATACATACCGGAACAGGAACCACAGGTCGGGCAGGCATGACTTACAAAATCATCCACTTCCTCTTCCGACATTTTTCCGGCTGCATGAGCACCTACTGCCTCAAACATACTGGAAAGACTGGTTTTCTTTCCCTGTACATGACCGGCAAGCATCGGACCACCACTGACAAATACCGTTGGCACATTGACTCTGGCAGCTGCCATCAAAAGTCCCGGCACATTTTTATCACAGTTTGGCACCATGACAAGGGCATCAAATGCATGGGCAAGTGCCATACATTCTGTAGAATCGGCAATCAAATCTCTGGTAACAAGAGAATATTTCATTCCCACATGGCCCATGGCAATTCCATCACAAACTGCTATCGCCGGAAATACCACCGGAGTTCCTCCGGCCATTGCCACACCAAGTTTTACTGCTTCAACAATTTTATCAATATTCATATGGCCGGGAACAATTTCATTATAAGAACTGACAATACCGACCAATGGCTTTTCCAATTCTTCTTTTGTCATTCCCAGGGCATTAAACAACGAACGCTGTGGTGCTGTCTGCATCCCCTTTTTTACTGAATCACTTTTCATATGATAACCTCCATTCAATGAATTTTTCTACTTCTATCTATCTTTTTTCTATGCTTTATGAATTTCATCACAAATTGCCTGTCCCATCTCTTTGGTTCCAAGACAGGTTTTTCCTTCATCCATGATATCAATGGTGCGAAGTCCCTTCTTGAGCACTGCTTTTACAGCATTTTCGATGGCATCCGACTCTTCCAGCAAATTAAATGAATATTTTAACATCATGGCCGCTGACAAAATCGTAGCAATCGGATTGGCTTTATTTTGTCCTGCAATATCCGGAGCAGAACCATGGCTTGGTTCGTACAACCCAAGAGTACCCTCTCCCAGACTTGCCGATGAAAGCATACCGATGGAACCGGTTACCATACTTGCTTCGTCTGATAAAATGTCACCAAACATATTTTCTGTCAATATGACATCAAATTGCTTTGGATCTCTTACCAATTGCATGGCACAGTTGTCTACCAACATATCCGTAAGTTCCACTTCCGGATAATCTGCACTTACTTCTTTTACCACTTTACGCCACAATCGGGAGGAATCCAGTACATTTGCTTTATCCACACTACATACTTTTTTATTTCTCTTCATGGCAATATCAAATGCCCACTTCGCAATACGGCGAATCTCTGTCTCATTATATGTAAGTGTGTCTGTAGCCTGCATGACTCCGTCCACCTCTTTGGTAAACCTCTCTCCAAAATAAAGACCACCGGTCAACTCTCTTGTGACAACAAAATCAAACCCGCCTTCTGTCAACTCACTTTTCAATGGACAAGCCCCACTCAGTTCGTCAAACAAAACAGCCGGACGCAAATTACAGAACAAACCAAGTCCTTTTCGAATCTTAAGCAAGCCTGCTTCCGGTCTCTTATCCGGTGGCAGCTGGTACCAGTTACTTTGTCCGACGTTTCCTCCGACGGCGCCAAGCAGAACCGAATCACTCTTTTTCGCACGTTCCAATGTCTCATCGGTTAAGGGTTCTCCGTATGCGTCGATGGAGCATCCCCCCATCAACAATTCCTCATACTCAAACGTATGACCATATACCTCCCCAACTTTATCCAATACCTTCTTTGCTTGTGTGACGATTTCCGGACCAATACCATCCCCGGGAATCACTGCGATATGAAAATTCATGGCTTCCTCCTCGTTGATAAAAAAATTCTAGTTCTCCATAATTATTAACTTTTTAAGTATATAGCAAAATGACGTTCACTGTCAAGTCTGCGACACATTTTTTTCATTTTCATTCATTTTCCTCTTGATTTCAATAAATGAATATAATAAACTAAAGATAAGCGAAAATCATTTAGGAGGAATCTGATATGGAAATAATGGAAAAAATAGATTTTGCGAAAGTCGGAAAGCGATTAAAGCAACTTCGTAACGAACAACATATTACGCAGGACAAAGTTGCCAAGGATCTAGGTACCACCATCGCTTTCGTCAGCAATATCGAAAACAACCGTACCAAAATTAATCTTCGCGTCTTGATGTATTATTCAAAAATATGTCATGTATCCATCGATTCCCTGCTCAATGCAGGCAATCCGAGATTTATCAAGTCAGACGAAAATTCAGCTGTTGAAAATGAGATTCTGCGGGTTTTGAAAAATTATAATAAAAATGAAAAAATCCGCATCTTAAAAATGCTTAAAATCGGAAAAGACTTGGATTTGGACGCGTAATTGCATTCCATGCAATTATTCTAAAAGAAACTGCATCTCAATAGGATTTGCAGTTTCTTTTTTTCTGTATGCTTTTATTTCAAATGAACCGCCACTGCATTCATGCACTCGGTTGTCTTGTAAACAAGTTTATCTTCTTTCACCAAAATCTCCGGTTTGTCATAGGAATAAACGGACTGAATCGTGGTCTTACATCCCTCAGGCAGCTGCACCACAATTTCTTCCGGCAATTCGCCATTGAAACAATGAATAACCACCATGGCTTCTCCATCTTTTTTCATGCGAATCATGGCTTGATATCCTTCCGGATGGCGGTCACTAAGAATCTTAGGACCCCGACGAAAACTCTTTCCATCCCGGATAATCGGTGCAATTTCTTTATAAAATGCAATGCCCCGGTCAATGACATCCCACTGCTTTTTGGAAAGATTTGTCACATCACCGGAAAGACACATTCTTCCCAGAAAGGTATTGGCCATGGAATACCCGATTCGTTTCAGCGAGTCATTGCTGCGGATAACGGCCCAAATCTGGCTCTGTCTTGGCAAAATTCCACGATGAAGATTGGCGGCAATAATAGGTATTTCCTCCGTCTCATGAGCATCGGAGAAGGAAGCCATGGAACAAAGACTCATCATCAACGGTTCCAATCGATGTCCTCCGGAAGCACAATTTTCCAAAATAATCCCCGGCACTTCTTCCTTCACTTGTTTTACAAAATCCACGGAGGCCTCTGCATTTTTACGAAGTCCCTCTCCCAGAGATTCTGCACCATCACACCCCAAACCGATGGTATCATTGTAATCCATCTTCATATATTCAAATCCATAGGTCTGAAGCATTTCGATGACTTTTTTATGTAAATATTCTTTTACCCAGGAGTCATTCATATCCCAGAATCGTCGATTATGTGTGGTCAGCGGATAACCATCTCGTTTCAACAGGTGCTCCGTAAGTTCATAGGCTTTTGAAGCACGTCCCACGTTATCAATCTCAAACCAGATTCCCGGTTTCATGTTCTTTTTCCGGATGGCATCCACAGTTTTTTCCAGCCCTTCCGGGAAAAGTGTAGGAGAAACATTGTAATCCCCCATGGAGATATCCCAGGGAACCCCATCTTCTTTAAACCACCCACAATCAATGACAAAATAGTCAAATCCCTTATCCTGAATTGCTTCTAAAATGCCACAAATATTTTCATGGGAGGGATTTCCCCAAGTGGTACAATATTCATTGAAAATAATAGGCAAATCCTGTTCACAGTCAGGCCCGTCATTGACATATTTGTTGCCGGCGGATACCAGACGATGGCAAATGTCATCAATATCTCCCTCACATACGGAAAGAATCGCTGTGGGCGTCTCAAAAGATTCACCGGACTTGATTTCTTTCATCCAATGTCCAAACTCACGATCTGCCAAACCACCACTTAAATGGATACCATCGTCCTGACGATAAATCTCAAGTTGCCAGGATGCCTCATGTGCCAGCTGAACGCCCCAGATAGCGTGACTCTTTTCATCTTCCAGTGCAACAAAAGGAAAATATTTCATAACCGGCATAGAGCCTCTCTGACCAAAGCGCTCAACAGCTACGGACCAGGTTGACCAGCTTGGTTCCAATTGCATCTCTTCCACCCTCTCTGTCACCAGACGCCCCTCGTGGCTCCATTTACTGAGGAGTCGATGAACAAGCAGATTTCCCACACCATCCCCTTCTAAGAATGGAGATAAATTTTCTATCTCAAAACTGGAAAGCATTTCCAGCACCACCGGTTCCTTACTCTCATTGATAAACCGGTTTTTCATCTCAAAGCTTTCCTCTCCCTCATAGTAGGTTATTACATTTTCGACGGCATACCCCCGTTCATCCCGGAACCAGGTATGAATTTCTTTTCGATGTTCCTTTTCTTCCACGGTTTGAGATTGATAAATTATCAAATCCGTAGAACCGGAATTGTGCAGGGTCTGACCATTTCCATAGGAACCCGGATAGATGTCCCCCACTATTTTTAATTGAATCATATTATTGACACGATAAAATTTTTCCTCTACCCTGCTTTTTTCTTTCATATGGGTGGGTATTATATAAAACCCCACTTTTCCCGTATCTTGGGAGCGTTCAAAAATTGCTGTCATATCTCCCAATTCTACGGAAGAAAGTATTTCTTTTGCTATCATCTCTGGCATAAGACCATCATCCTTTCCTTATCTATTTTGGTTCTACTGTATCATAATGGCAAAATGAAGACTAAAGCCGTTTCCGGATGCTGTGAATCCGTCTGGAAATCAAAGGACGCACAGGGCGCAGAAAAAGCCACACTTTACTGTAAATAATATAGATGATATTGCGTGTTGAAATCCGGTGACCATTTCGTATCATTCCGGTCATTTTCCCCTTAATCTGCTCTGGAAAAACCGGTCCCTCAATTTCTTTTTGATTATCTCCCACCAGGAAGAATGCGTTATTTTTCTTCTTACAAATGCGATGAAGAACCAAAATACTCCCTTTGCGGCGAAAAAGAACCACATCTCCCGGCTTCAAATGGTCAATCTCCGCTTTTTCCACAAATACCCCATCTCTTCCGGGAACAATTAACGGATACATGCTATATCCTCTTGGCTGAATCTGAAGGCATTTCCCCTGCTCCAGTAATTTCTCAATATCCATCATTTCCTCCTGCAATTTTCTTTGCAACAATTATAGCATTTTTGCCTGAGAAATGCTATAATATTTTCTATCAAATGATTGAGAAGGGGGACTCCCATGAAACAAACCGATGGCTTCTGCTTAAAATACATTGACGGCATTCCCTATCTGCTCCCTTTTGGGCAGCGGATTGCAGAACACCGCCGCAGCATACAACTGAATGAAACCAGTGCTTTTGTGTGGGAACATCTTCCGGAGGCTTCCACCTGGGAAGAATTGCATACCCGCATGTGCTCCCATTGGGAAGCATCTGTTCCCGGAGAAATAGAGGAATTAAAACAGGATCTTTTCCTGACTCTACAGCAATTTCAGGCCTTTGGTCTATGCGAATGGGAAGAGCCGAAAGCAGAAAGTTCTTCCACTTGTTTCTCCTGTTTCATCGGTGGAGCTGTTATCCGAATTGAAGGAGCACCTATAGCACTTTCTCGTTTGTTGGCGGACTTTATGACAGATGAGGGAAAGGAATTTGATATGCAAATCCGTATTTTCCCTTCCAATGGTCTTTCCACGTCTTCCATTAACCCTGAAATCTTAATCGAAGATTCGGAACTTAGAATCCTTCAACACCAGCACTACCAGCGGATTCAATTTCCGAATTTCAAACAAATTGTGGAAGTCCGCACTTGTTTTCATGGGGCAAAATCAGAGATTTATTGTCTTCCCCCTTTTGATGAATCTCTCGCGAATGAATTATTCCAAGCCATTCGCCTGATTTTTTCACAATTTATGCAAACCCGAGGGAAATTACTGCTCCATTCCGCTTCTCTTCTTTATGAGGGAAAAGCATGGCTTTTTTCCGGCTCTTCGGGAACCGGAAAGTCCACCCATACCAATTTGTGGCACTCCCTTTTTGGAACCAAACGCCTCAATGGAGATTTGAATTTACTGGCATGGGAAGAAAATACTCCTGTCATCCAGGGCATTCCCTGGTGTGGCACTTCACAAATCTGTGACAAAGGCAGTTATCCTTTGGGAGGTATCGTGCTATTAAAACAGGATAAGGATAATTTTCTTACGCCTCTTACCCATGCTGAACAGGTTCTTGGCATCTGGCAGCGAATAATCTCACCCAGTGATTCCGAAGATTCTCTATGTCAAAATCTGGATGTCATTGAAAAACTTCTTTCACACATACCAGTGGTTTGCCTGCATTGCACCAAAGAGCCACAGGCTGCCATTTATATGAAAGAACAAATTGATAAACATCATTTTATATAAAACAGAAAGGGGAAACATCTTGGCTTTTTCGAATCTAAAACATATTACAAAACGTATCCGGGAAGGAGCTCTCAAAACCATACTTTCACAGACCCGTTGGATTTATGGTTATGCACGTCACTACTGGCTTGCCATTATTTTTTATACCCTCATCGGTCTTGCCGGCACTGTGGTCTCCCTTGGTTCCAGCCTGGTATCCAAAGATTTGGTGGATATTATAACCGGTCACGAAACCGGTGCTCTTGTGTCCACCTTTGCTGCCATGATTGGCCTTGCCCTTGGTTCTTCCGTGATATCACAGCTTTCCAATTACGCTTCCAATTGGATTAGTTTAAAAGTAGACAATGAGATTAAAGCAGATATTTTTTCCAAAATGCTTGTCACTGACTGGGAATCTATCGCCTCGTATCACACGGGAGATTTACTGACCCGCTGGGATTCCGATGCAACCAATATTTCCAACGGCATTTTGAATTGGATTCCCAGTCTCATTATCAATATTTTCCGTTTTATCAGTGCATTTATTATCGTGATTTATTATGATGCCACCTTTGCCATTTTTTCTTTTCTTGGCGTCCCGGTCACGTTGCTTATGTCCAAGGCTCTGATGAAACGAATGGTAAATAATAACAAACGCAGTGCAGCTATGGATGCGAAAATGAACGGCTTTAACCAGGAATGTTTTTCCAATATTCAGACCATTAAAGCCTTTCATTTAATTCCCCTTTATGTCAATTATTTAAAGAAATTACAAAAAGATTATTTGGGAATGCGGATGGATTTTCAAAAAATGTCCATGGTTTCTTCTTTCCTCATGGCAACTGTAGGACTAATCATTTCCTATAGTTCTTATGGCTGGGGAATATATCGCGTTTGGGATGGTGTCATCAGTTACGGAACCATGACCATGTTTCTCTCTCTGTCAAGCACCTTAACCGGCACCTTAAATTCCTTGATTTCCCTTGTGCCAAATGCCATCAACCTGACAACTTCCGCCGGTCGTATCATGGATATCTTAGAAATGCCACGGGAGGATTTTAGTCAAGATGAGACGGTTCAGGCATTTATGAAAAAGAACCAGCCCACCGGTATTTTTCTCAAGGTTCATCAACTGGATTATCATTATCACAATGGCACCGACGTTTTTTATCAAGCATCTTTAGACGCAAATCCCCATGAAATCGTGGCTTTAGTGGGACCTTCCGGCGAGGGCAAAACAACTATGCTACGGCTTATTTTAGCATTATTAACTCCAAGTTCCGGAGAAATATGGTTTTCCGGAAAAGCAGATTTTTTAGAGGACAGGCTGGAACTCTCTCCCTCCTGCCGCCAGCTGTTTTCCTATGTTCCTCAAGGAAATACCATGTTTTCCGGCACAATTGCAGAAAACATGCGACATGTCAAGCCGGAGGCAACCGATGAAGAAATCATTGATGCACTGAAATTGGCATGTGCCTGGGATTTTGTAAGTCATATGAAGGAGGGCATCCATTCCCAGTTGATGGAACGTGGTGGAGGCCTCTCCGAGGGTCAGGCACAACGTCTTTCCATCGCCCGTGCCCTTCTGCGAAAATCACCCATCCTTTTATTGGACGAAGCCACATCTGCTCTTGATGTAGCAACCGAGCGAAAAATATTGAAACACATACGAGAGGACAACACACCTAGAACCTGTATCGTGACAACACACCGACCGACAGTATTGACAATCTGTGACCGAGTTTATGAAATCCGGGATAAAAGATGTATCTGTTTGAATTCAAAAGAAATCCAGAAAAAGATACAAGATTTTTAAAAAAACCGAGTAGGCAGATACCTACTCGGTTTTGAATACTATCTATATTTTATTTTTATCAGTCTGTAAGTGAAATACTTGTAATCTGCAATCCCTGTTCTGCTGTCACAACTAAATCCCCCAAACCAATATTATCCGTTGGATTTTGATGATAGTTGTATTTAACGACAATGGTTGTTCCCACAGATGCCCCTTGAAGTGTGCCACTGGAAGACTTATACTCAACCGGCATATTAAAGGAAACGGTCAAAGTCTGTGCATCTCGTGT
>JALEKC010000002.1 GCA_022769325.1 Eubacterium sp.
CCGAGGGAATACTATCTCCCGGCTTCAAAAGTCCTTTTAATACAGCCATTTTAACCTGGGCAATAATCTGCTCAAAGATGGGCTGGCTGCTCATGGGATTAATCTCAATCACGTTTGTCACCCCCTTTGTTCTCAACTGTACCATCTGTATCAACTGTATCACTTGTGATGATACAATTAGTATATACCAATCTCTTTCTTTTGTCAACTGACAATTTCTGTTTTATATAAAAAAAGTTTACTCACATGAATCATAAAAGCATCCATGCAAGCAAACTTTTTCATAAAATACAGGTATTCTATTTCACAAGATCCGGCAATGTTTTAAATGCATCAATTACCGCATCCACCGATAATTTATCCACCAGGAAATAATCCATTCCATCTTTATCCACACGATAGAAATTGGTACCGTCATACGGTCGGTAAGTCACGGTGACATCTCGTGTTTTCTCATGATATACCACCTTTAATACCGGTTCATCACTGTCAGGCTTCACATCATTCTTAGCAAAAGAGGTAAATTCCAGCAAATAGGCTTTGGAATACGGAGTAAGGAAATCTTCTTCTTTCTCTTCCGGTACTTCTTTTCCGTTGACAGTCCAGATATTGGTTTCCTTTCCTGCCTCATTTTTTTCTTCCTTTGCTGTACGGGTTACCGAAATGGTCTGTTTTCCGATTGTGACATCATATCCGTCCAAATCCGTGGCCAACGTGGAATATACACTGTGATCCATATAGGTATAGGCATCCACCGTAAGCATTGACGTTGCCGTATCGGAACTGATTTTGTACACATTATGATTTTCTTTCAAACGTACATATATTCCCGTTCCGTCTTCCGTCTCATTGCCAAAATACAGAGTGTATCCTTTATTAATACGGTCTTTTTCCGGCACCAGATTTGCTTTATTGTCGATATTATTCTGTCCGGTAGTACGGGAAGAACCGTCGGTCGGTGCCTCCGTCGCCTGAGGCATCTCATAACCTTCCGGCACTGCAAAATAGGTCACATGGACTTCTCCCACCGGATTTTTCTCTGTTAATCCATATTTTTTCAAATCTTTGCTGTCATATTCCACCAATTCATCAAAAGATACATCGGTAAACGTATCCTGAAGTGTCGTCCAGTCTGTGGTAGAGGAACCAGCCAAAGCTTTCTTATACGGCTTAGAAATAATCCAGTTGGTATAGGCATCGATTTTTTTATCATCTGATACAACCTCTGCCTTAAAGGTGGAAACCCCTTTATTTTTCACTTCCATAGAGGTCAAATATTCGGAATCAATGGATTCGATTGCATCCTTTTCGATCAGACTGTTTTTTGTCACATCAAAAGAATTGCAAAAGGTTTCCGAAAAGGCATACACTTGAGTATCCTCTCCGTACAAACCATATTTTCCGCCATTGTCAGGCACAGAAGAGCCAAAGTAGAAAGAATAGGTATTGCCATCGGTTGTGACAAAAGAAACCGATTCTTTGGGATTCTCCAGCTCATAGTCAGCAAGACCCGTATCTTCCGCCTTAATTTTTTGCGATGCCTTCACCGGGCTGATATTTCCAATCAGTTTTCCCACTTCTTCGCTATTTACCGGAATCGAACCATCCTCTGCAAATTTCCAAGTATCCCCTTCTTTTTTCAAATGAATGGCATCTCTGTCCTCTTCTCCCGAATTAATTTGGATTTCAGACACCTTATCTTGATCAATATTTACAACTTCTACCGCATTGGTGGTCTGGACTTCATCCTCCTCGGAATCCTCTTCGGATTTGGGAACGAAAATATAAGCACAGACCATAGCTGCCAGCAAAAGGCACAAACCAATCAACGTTAGCAATTGTTTTTTCCCCTTGCTCATCAGTTCTTCCTCCTTCTAATCCAGATATACAAACCGGTTCCCAGCAAAGCCAGAGGAATAAGTACCACAAGAAGTACCACAAAGAAAATGCGGTCGCTTTCCTGTATCTGAACCCTTTCCTTATCCAGGCTCCGTTTCGGAATAGCCAAGGTGGTGGTCTCCTCTCCGGAAAGATAGGACAAAGTGTTCAAAAGTACGGTACGGTTACCAAATTGATTGGTTTCCAGGAAAGAAGCACTCTCAAAAGTAACCGAGCCAAAGACAACGATTTCCGTTGCATAACCACTTCCCTTTGTCTTTTCTGCATAAGTATCTTTGATGGAAAGAGCCACACTAAATGGTCCGGCGATATCTCCCTCTTCTTTCTCCGTTGTCTCCGCCTTGATATTGGTTTTCGCATAAGCACCTTCTGTGGTTGACATCATATTTTCAACCGTCAAAGTACTTCTCACATCACTTTGCACCGTCATTCCTTTACAGATTGGAATGACTACTTTCTGTGTATCCGAAAGTCCTTGATTCAAGTCACTGTCTTCCAGAGTTGGTGTCAGATACATCGGATACTGGGAAGAATAGGAGCCCTGAGAATCAATCAGATATCCATCTACCACATTTACACCATAATCCGAAAGCAATTTATAAAAATAAGTCATTTTTTCTGTTGTCGTAGGATATAAGAAGAACATCGCTTTTCCGCCTTCCTTCAAATAACCGGACAACAAATTGTATTCTGCCTCTGTAAAATCATATTGTGGTCCATTGATCAAAAGAATCTTACAATCCTCCGGAACACTTTCGGCAGACTCGGTTGCCAATTCTTTCGTTTCAATATTGGATTTATTGAGAACATCTTTAAAGGTGGAATCCATTTCCTGTTCCTGATGACCGGTTGTATAATACAACGTCGTAGCATCTGCGGTAGTCACACTCTGGATTGCTGCCGTAAGCTGTCCTTCCGCATCCAGCGTATAGCTGCTATTTGACATGGTTTGATAATCCATATCGGTAATAATCATATCCGCACCCTTTACCACTTTGCTCTTTTCATTGCTTTCATTTACTACGATGACATCGTTGCTTTCCACCTCTTCATCTGTATAGGTTTTGGAAAAGTTGGGATATACTACCGGGTCTTTCTTTACCACTTTGATATTACCAAGACCGTCATATTTGTTCACAACTTTTTCAATCTGATCCATCTCACTGCCATCCTGACATATATAATACAATGTCACTTTATCGTCGATCTTTTTCACCAGATTTGTGGTATCTTCTGTCAAAGTAAACATCTTCTGACTACTGAGATCCACCGTAATATTCATTTTATTTACAACCAAATTTAATCCAATGACAAGGATAATGACAATGACCATAATCAAAGTCTGGTAACCGCCCATCTTAAATTTACGGTTTTTAAAACTACTTTTAATGCCTTTCATGTTTCCTCCAATCCGAAGCGTCCTTAATTCCAACGTTTCTTCTTAATTCTTTGAATGGTAATGAATACAAATAAGAATGCCACGCTGATATAATAAACCAATGCGCTCACATCAAATATTCCATACGTAAAATTATCATACCGATCAACAATGGATACTGCACCAAGTACTCTTCCAATCAATCCGTCAAAACTCTCTGTTTTCAAAAGAAAGAGTATTACCAAGGCAGCTTCTGCCAAAACACCGATGATTCCGGCCATCCAACCATTGTGAATCCAATAGTACAATCCGATACTAAGAATCAAAATCAAGACAGCAAGGAACCAGAATACAAAGGTATGTCCGGAAGGAAGTAAATTTGCCAGGCTTGTCATCAAATACGTGAAAATCATGACAACACCGGATGCCACTGCTGCGATTACCTGACTTTCCGTCAAAGAGGAAATAAACATTCCAATGGCGATATACGCCGCCCCCAATAAGAAAAATCCAAGTGTACTTCCATATGCAATGGCGAAGTCCACTGTTTCTGTGCCAGTTGCAACCTGTTTTACCAAACCGGATAAAATCAGCGGATACAAACATACCACAAGCATGGCTATGCCAAACAAGGTAATCAATGCCAGATACTTACCAAGAATAATCTTGGTAATGGATACCGGCGAGGTATACAACAACTGGTCTGTCTTCTGGCGGTTTTCTTCTGCCACAATACGCATCGTGAGAACCGGTACCAAAAGCAGGATAAAGAACATCTCCACACCACCGTATACGTAAGAAAAATTCGTATATCCATTCATCAGATTGTATACCATAAAGTACAATCCAACCAGAATGAGAAAAAAAGCAATAAATACCCATCCAATGACGGAGGTAAAATAGGATTTTAACTCCTTTTTATATACTGCAAACATCTTATTCTTCCTCCTTTTCTTCTGCCGCCTTCTGGGGCTCTTCTACCAACTGCTGGGCCTCTTCTTCGGCTTTGGCTAGTTTTTGTCTCATTTTTTTCTTTTCTTCTTTGCTAAGTTTTCCACCATATTGTTTGGTCCCCTCCCCTGTCAGACGAAGGAATACTTCTTCCAGAGTAGGAACTTTATGATTCAATTCCAAAATCGGACATTTTGATTCCGCAAGTTTATAAAATAATTCTTCCCGGATATCCACTTCAATTGGTGTGGATAATTCCACATGATAAACGTCTTTTTCATCCGTTCCAAGAATCTTCAAATCCGAAACATCGTCAAACGACTCAAAAATACTTTTAACCAAATCTTTGTTGCCCTTTATGACAAGAGATAAATCATTGGTCTGTGCAATGTGAGAAGATATATTTTCCGGCTTATCGCACAAAATCATCTTCCCTTGATTGATAATCAGAATTTGATTACATACTGCACTTACTTCCTGCATAATATGGGAACTGAGAAGAATCGTATGATTTTTACTCAATTCCGTTATCAGATTTCGAATTTCAATAATCTGCTTAGGATCCAGACCTACCGTAGGCTCATCCAAAATCAGAATTTCCGGGTCCCCCAGCATGGCTCCCGCCAATCCCACACGCTGCTTATATCCTTTTGACAAATGTTTAATCAAACGCTCGGATACATCCATAATTTTTGTGGACTTCATAACATAGCGAATTTTTTTCTCTTTTTCGCTTTTCTTGACTTTCTTTAAGTCGGCTACAAAACTAAGATATTCTCTCACTTTCATATCCGGATATACAGGAGGCTGCTCCGGTAAATACCCGATGCAGGCCTTTGCCTTTTCCGGGTCATCATAGATATCATATCCATTTACTTTTACAGTTCCACTGGTGGCAGATATATAGCCTGTTATAATATTCATCGTTGTGGACTTTCCTGCCCCATTGGGTCCTAAGAATCCCACAATCTGCCCTTTTTCTACCGTAAAGCTCAAGTTGTCAACCACGTTGCGGTCCCCATAGCGCTTTACTAAATTTGTTACTTCAATCAAAACCTTAACCTCCTTAAATCGGACTTATACAAAATACTTTCTTATTGTACTATCTTTATGTTACCAAAATGTGAACGTTTGCAAAAGCTGTATCATTTTTTGTCCGAACACCGCTTCCGCCACGCAACTAAGCAAGATAGCAAAGAAAAAAAAGCCCGTGATAACTTTGGTAAACTTTCGTTTTCTCTCCAGACATCCATAGAAAAAAATCACATAGGCAGGCACCAGCAAAAAAATTTGTGGAAATCCCATGGCCATCCAACACAATATTCCTCTGGCACCCATACTCATCCACAAAAAGAACAGCAAAAATCCGGTCTTTGCCCCCTGCCACACCAGAAATCCCCGAAAAATCCATTGCCTCCATTTGGTGCAGCCGGCCAAAAACATAACCAGGGCAACCTTTCCCCGATTGCATAATTGATACAAAAAAACAGACAGAGTATCCTGTTCTTCCTGCATCCATATCATTACATTTTCCGTCAGATATTCATAGCTATCTTTTGCCGCCTCTTTACAGAGAAAATATAAGATTCCTCCACTAAAAAGACCGGCCAGAAAAAACAAAATTGCCTTTCTTCTCCGGTCTTTGATAAATTCAAGCAATGTCATAAGATTCCTCCCTTTGCCTGTCCTTTATAAAACCATATGCCGGGCAAAAGAAAAATAGACCCTTACTTTTTATTTTGCTGCTGTGTCTGATAGGCCATTACCGCCGCAATGGTCTTGGAATCTGTGATTTTTCCACTGAAAATCATTTCATTCAATTCCTCAAAAGAATATCTCTGTATGGATACAAATTCGTCCTCATCCAGATTTTGCTTGGTCGGAATCAAATCTTTCGCAACATAAATGGCAATTTTTTCGCTTGTATAAGCTGCTGCCGTATGGATATCTACCAGGTGCTCCAGCCGGTTTGCACGAAATCCCGTCTCTTCTTCCAGTTCTCTGGCTGCACATACCGCGAAATCTTCTTCCACACTATCCCGACCTCCTGCCGGTATCTCAATCATGATATCATCGATGGCACCACGATATTGCATCACCGTCAAAACCTTTCCCTGGTCATCAATAGGCAGGACGGCAGAAGCACCTTTGTGCTCAATATGATCCCATTGTACTTCATGACCACTGGGAGTCCGCAGTTTTAATTTATAAAAATCGATGATTCTTCCCTGATATGCCAATTCTTTTCCCAATATCTCGAACTTTTCCATTTTATCCTCCAATCTGATTTCGAAATCGCAACATCCATTCTTCAACCTGATTTTCTATTTCATCGCTGCCAGTTTTTCCAACACATCCAGCAAATAATCATAATTTCTTTTAGCGGATGAAATCGAAAGTCTTTCCTTTACTGTATGAATATTCTGAATTTCCGGCCCCATGGACACAATATCCAAATCCGGCATCTTATGAAGCAAAATCCCACATTCCAGTCCGGCATGGATACCTTCCACCCGTGGTTTTTTCCCAAACATTCTCTCATAAGATCCTTCCATAATCTTTCGCAATGTGGAATTTTCCCGCATATCCCAGGCGGGATACTCTCCCCGCACCTGGCAGCGCCCCCGGGCAGATGAATTGCAAAGATGATCCGTCAAACTCGTAATCTGAGAAATCATATATTTTTTATAAGACTCTTTTTGGCTCCGCACCGAATATCCCAGTGAAATCACAGAGCCTTTGGTCTGAAGAATCCCAAGATTTAAGGAACTTTCCACCATCCCCGGAATCTTAGCACTCATTTTTTGCACACCGGTAATGGTCAAATTCAGATAGTCCAGGAAAGTTTTTGTGAATTCCCAGGAAAAAACTTCTGCCTCACGGTCCTGCTCCAATAGAATTTTTATCTGAAGCCCCGGCTCCTCTACTGCCAATTCCTCAAAAATCATCTTCTTTTTTCTTTCCAGCATGTCACAAAATTCTTCCATGTCCCCATGGCAAAGCAATTCCACCCATGCTTTCGAAGTGATGACATTGTCTTTGTCTCCCCCGTTGATGGAAATCAAAGAAACATACGAAGGCAGTTCCTGTAGCAAACGCCCCAGAAGAATAGAGGCATTGGTTGGATGGGAAGCTATTTCCGTCCCGGAATGTCCGCCACAAAGTCCGGATAATTCTATCGTAAATCGGGTTCCTTCTTTTTTCTCGCGGGTTCCTTCCCACCAGACATCCACACTTGCACCACCGGCACAACTAACCAAAAGGACACCCTCTTCTTCATTATCAATATTAATCAGATAATCTGCCTTTAAATCTGTGACATCCAGAGCAGATGCCCCTTCCATGCCGACTTCCTCATCCACGGTAATGACAGCTTCCAGTGCCGGATGCATCAAAGAATCATCGGCCAAAATGGCTAATATATATGCCAATGCGATGCCGTCATCTCCGCCCAGCGTGGTATTTTCCGCTTCCAGCCAATCCCCATGAATTTGCAGGTGCAATCCTTCTTTTTCAAAATCATGAGAATCCCCTTCACAGACACATACCATATCCATATGCCCCTGCAGCATCACCGTCTTTTGGGTGATACAACCGGGGGATGCCGGTTTCCGGATAATCACATTTCCACAGGGTTCCTGCCGATAAGACAATCCCTGTTCTTTGGCAAATCCCACCAGATAGTCACTGATTTTTTCGTTATGATAAGAACCTCTTGGCACCTTGGATATTTCTTCAAAATAGTGAAAAATAGTTTTATCATCCTTCTGCACTAACATGGTTTTCACTCTTTCTTAATTTTTAAAACTATGAATCGGTGCCGGAATACGTCCCGGTCGATTGACAAATTCATCACAGGAAAATGCATTTACCGGCATAATCGGTGCATATCCCAACAATCCTCCAAATTCTGCCGTATCTCCTACGGTCTTACCCTGTACCGGAATCACGCGAACAGCTGTGGTTTTCTGATTTACCATACCAATGGCCATCTCATCCGCGATGATACCCGCAATGGTAGTTTCTTTGGTCTCTCCCGGAATGGCAATCATATCCAAACCTACGGAACATACACAAGTCATCGCTTCCAGTTTCTCCAAAGTCAAAGCACCGTCATTTACTGCATCAATCATGCCCTGGTCTTCACTGACAGGAATAAATGCTCCACTTAATCCCCCCACATAGGAAGATGCCATGACACCACCTTTTTTCACCTGATCATTTAACATGGCAAGGGCTGCCGTGGTTCCCGGTGCTCCGGCACGTTCCAGTCCCAGTGCCTCGAAAATTTCTGCAATACTGTCTCCGACTGCCGGTGTAGGTGCCAAAGATAAATCGATGATACCAAATGGCACATTCAGACGGCGAGAAGCCTCATAAGCCACAAGCTGTCCCACACGAGTGATTTTAAATGCCGTTTTCTTGATGGTTTCGCATACTTTTCCAAAATCTTTCTCTTTCACTTTCTGCAATGCTGTCTTTACAACTCCGGGACCACTAACTCCTACATTGATAATGGCATCCCCCTCGGTAACACCATGAAAGGCCCCTGCCATAAATGGATTATCATCTGGTGCATTACAAAATACAACCAATTTGGCACATCCAAGAGAATCCTCATCGGCGGTCAATTTCGCCGTATCTTTTACGATTTTTCCCATCAATCGAATGGCATCCATATCAAGACCGGTTTTCGTAGAACCTACATTTACAGAACTGCAAACTCGTTCTGTACTTGCCAACGCTTGAGGAATGGAACGAATCAGATACTCATCTGCCGTGGTCATTTTTTTGGAAACCAAGGCGGTATATCCCCCGATAAAGTTCACTCCTACTGTTTTGGCAGCACGGTCAAGGGTTTTGGCAATTTCCACAAAATCCTCCGGACTCTTGCAGGCAGAACCACCAATCAAAGAAGCCGGTGTAATGGAAATTCGCTTATTTACAATGGGGATTCCATATTCCATGCTAATTTCTTCTCCTACAGACACCAGATCTTTTGCCATGGTCGTAATTTTATGATAGATATTCTCACATAATTTATTGAGGTCACTGTCAATGCAGTCAAGAAGACTAATTCCCATGGTAATGGTTCGCACATCCAGATTTTCCTTTTCAATCATGTCATTGGTTTCGATTACTTCATGTATATTTATCACAATATTTGTCCTCCTTAGATGCGATGCATTTTGTCAAAGATTTCTTCCCGCTGTACACGGATAATACAATGAATCTCTTCACCCATTTTTTCCAATTCTTCCGAAACTTCGGCAAAACTTCCTGTGGCTTCTTCCATATTTACAATCATCATCATATTAAAAAATCCGTCTACAATTGTCTGGGAAATATCCAGGATATTAATTGTCTTTTCTGAAAGATAAGTACATACTTTTGCAATGATTCCTACGCTGTCTTTTCCTACTACTGTAATAATTGTCTTCTTCATAATAATCTCCATTTCTTTTTGTAATCTATTAACCATGCACCAAAATTGGTGGAGTCGGTTCGTTTCTTCTTGCAACTTCCAATACAAAATCTTTTCCCGGCACCAACCCTTCTTCCTGGGTCAACTCGTATTTGACCGTTTCATAAGCAAGTTCCGGATAATTATTATCCTGGCTCAAATGCCCCAAAAGGACATGGCGAAGTTTATTTGCCATCAGTTTTTTTACCAGACGCCCGCAGGCATCGTTGGATAAATGTCCCTTTTTCCCAAGAATTCGCATTTTCAATGCGTAGGGATAACTTCCTACCTGAAGCATGTTAATATCGTGATTTGCCTCCAAAAGCAACCCATCACAATCCTGTAAATGGGAAATGGTATAATCGGTATACTCTCCCATATCCGTGGCAACTGCCAGCTTTTTTCCTTCTGCCTGCATGGTATACCCTACCGGATCTGCGGCATCATGAGAAATCGAAAAGGGGGTAATTTCCATTCCGGCCACATGCACCGATTCATCGGGGCGGACACATTGAAACAAATCCGAATCCACTTTCCCACATTTTCCCGTCTCTTGTATATACTGAATGGTTTTTTCCGTAGCAAAGATGGGAATGGCATATTTTCGTACCAGGGGCCCCAGTCCACTGATATGATCGGCATGCTCATGGGTAATAAAGACTCCTTCTACTTGTTCCAACGTCAACTGTCTTACTGCCAGCCCTTCTTCAATTCTCTTTTTACTGATTCCGGCATCCAGCAAAACTCCGGAGTTTCCCCCTGACGTTCCAACAAATATACTATTGCCACTGCTTCCGCTGGCGATGCTGTACAATTCCATTATGTTTTCTCCAATCCTTTACTTTTCCCAATACAAATCTATATGATCTCCCTCATGAAGAGGTACTGAAAAATCCACAATATCCATTCCATTTAATCGGGAAACCATCCTTTTTCCCCCGGGTTTGGTCAAATCAATGGGATAGACGTCAAACAAATCTACAAAAATAGCATTTGCTTTTCCCGGCAAAAGCGTTTTCTTTCCATTGACTTCTACCGTCATCCCTCTGGAACCGGATGTTTTTACCGGAGGAACCGTTGGTTTTTCCGGCTTGTTCCTTTCTGGTTCCGGTGCATTTCCTACGACTTCCTTTGCCACAACCGTTCCCTGTGGACGAGATAAAAGGGGAAGGTCCGCCGCCCATGCCGGCAAAGGTTTGGGGGCTGCCAAAAGGGGATCTTCCTTTGGCTTCTGGGTTTCCTTTTGCGTCATGGCAACCAAATCATCGGCCACCGTGTTTTTTTTCTTCGGCTTGGAAAGCGATTTTGGTGGTTTCGGCGGTGGTTTTATCTGTGGAAGAGCTTCTACTTCATCTCCCTCGGTAACACGCTTTGACAAGGATACCTCCTCCCCATTGAGTAAAATATCTTCCCTCGGTGTCATGTTGGTAAATTCAAACAACTCCGATATTTTACAAGTATCATCAATGGATATTCGGTCTCCGTCCCGAATGACATATTTCGATTTCTGGAGTTTTCCATTTACCAATACTTTCACCGGATATTCCAGTTTTTTCCCAAACCAGCGGAGAGTTATCCTCTTTTGACACTCTTTGATACGCCCCAAAGTCAGACGAACCCGCTCTCCCTGCGTGGCCGGTCGGATTTCCACCTGGTCTTCTTCCTCCAGCAGCTGATTTAAATTGGTAACTGCACCATTTACTTTTACTTCTGCCGGCTCCCCAAGATATCCCTTTACCTCTCTCTCTTCTCCATTGATCTGGTAATGAACCCCTGCTCCCC
>JALEKC010000044.1 GCA_022769325.1 Eubacterium sp.
CTTGGTCTCTTCTGCACGATAACGTGTGTTTTCAAGAAGGACAACTTCTCCATCTTTCATCGCTTCCACTGCTGCTTTGGCATTGTCACCAACAACATTGGCATCTGCAGCAAATTTTACTTCCTGTCCCAAAAGTTCAGATAGACGAACTGCTACAGGAGCAAGGGAAAGTTCCGGCTTTGGCTCTCCTTTTGGCTTTCCAAGATGGGAACAAAGAATCACTTTTCCACCATCGGCAATCAATTTTTTGATAGTAGGAAGAGCAGCCACCAAACGATTCTCGTCTGTGATTTTTCCTTCTTTTAATGGTACGTTGAAGTCACAACGTACAAGGACTTTCTTTCCTTTTACATTGATATCATCTACTGATTTTTTGTTTAACATAGTCAACCTCATTTCCGCGTATCACGCATATCTTTTTTTCAGCGGTCTTACCGCTACATTTAAAAATGGGTCCGGTCCATACAGACCGGACCCATTTGGGTTTCAATTATAACTTGTGAATTCTTCTCTTCTAAGAAATTATGCCAATTCACTGAAGTATTTGATTGTTCTTACCATCTGGCTTGTGTATGAATTTTCATTGTCATACCAAGATACAACCTGTACCTGTGTATTTCCATCATCCATAGGAGATACCATTGTCTGAGTTGCATCGAAGATAGAACCAGCTGTAGCTCCAATGATATCGGAAGATACGATTTCATCTTCATTGTATGCATAAGACTCTGTCTCAGCTGCTTTCATAGCTGCATTGATTTCATCAACAGTAACTTTTCCTTCAACAACTGCTACAAGAATTGTAGTAGAACCTGTAGGACATGGTACACGCTGTGCAGAACCGATAAGTTTACCATTCAACTCAGGAATTACAAGACCGATAGCCTTAGCAGCACCTGTGCTGTTTGGAACGATATTTACTGCTGCTGCACGAGATCTTCTCAAGTCACCTTTTCTCTGAGGACCATCCAATGTCATCTGGTCACCTGTATATGAGTGAATTGTGCTCATGATACCGGATTTGATTGGACGAAGGTCATTCAATGCTTTAGCCATAGGAGCCAAGCAGTTTGTTGTACAAGAAGCTGCAGAAATAACTGTATCTTCTGGTTTCAATGTGTCATGGTTTACATTGTATACGATAGTAGGAAGGTCGTTTCCTGCTGGTGCGGAGATAACTACTTTACGAGCACCTGCTTTGATATGAGCAGAAGCTTTTTCTTTGGATGTATAGAATCCTGTACACTCAAGAACTACGTCTACTTTGAGGTCTCCCCAAGGACAATTTGTTGCATCTGCCTCTGCATAAATTTTAATTTCTTTTCCATCAACAATGATAGAATCATCGGTAGCAGAAACTTTATCAGCCAAAGCATATTTACCCTGGGATGAATCATATTTCAATAAGTGAGCAAGCATCTTAGGGCTTGTCAAGTCATTGATTGCTACTACTTCATATCCTTCTGCTCCAAACATCTGTCTGAAAGCAAGACGTCCGATACGTCCAAATCCATTAATCGCTACTTTTACTGCCATTTGTCGATTCCTCCTAAAATTTTACTTTAAAGTATGTTTGTTAAATTTTTTACAAACTCTTAACTACATTCTACCCAATTTGTCTGAAAATTTCAAGTAGTAATTGTGCTTTTTTTTATTTTTCTTATTTTTTCCACTCACTTTTTCTTATTTGAACTGGTGCCCACTGATTCGAAGTTTAGGACTGGAAAGTCTCTGACTGAAAAAATGATACTTTTTCATGCTCATCTTGCGTCCTTTGTAAGTAACGGTACGCTGGCCTTCCAACACTTCCTGCGCAGCTTTCATACATTCTCTTCTTGCCCCGGAAGAGTACTTTCCATTTTCAACGTTGCGAACCTCTCTTGCAAATTTTCCCTGCCGTACCGGGCTAAACTGACCTTTTTGCTTAATTACTTTCAAAACAGTGTTCGGAAAGTTTGAAGATTTCACGCGATTCATAACCACACAACCAACGGCTACCTTTCCTGCATAACATTGATTTCCTGCTTCACAGAAAATAATTGCTGCCATGTATTTCATATCATTAACACTATATGATTTTTCTGCTGCTTTGGATGTCTGTGACGGACCAAATGCCGCACATGCGAATACTAGAATAAATGTCATTACCATCTTTAAAACTTTTTTTGAAAACATAATCTTAAACTAACCTCCATGCCGAAATGAATGTCTGTATCATTTCAGTAAAATCTTGTAATATATTTTGTTACATTTTGTAACAATTATGTAATAATTATAACATGAAAAAGAAATATTTCAAGTCCTTTTTCAAACTTTTTGAGACCCTTTTTTCAAACTTTTTTGAGAAAGGGCATATTTTCGGGCCATTCTGGCCGTAATTTTCTCTCGGAGCAGGGGGGCTTGGGGCGCCCCCCTGGCGAGCTCCCTCTGGTTTTACGGCCAATTCTTGCTTTTTTGCTCATTCTGGCCGTAATTTTCTCTCGAACACGGGGGCTTGGGGCGCCCCCCTGCGGACCCCGCTAAATTTACGGCCAATTCTTGCTTTTTCGGCCATTCTGGCCGTAATTTTCCCTCGAATCCAGCAAGCCCCCTCCGATTTTACGGCCAAAACTTGCTTTTTCCACCATTCTGGCCGTAATCTTCTCTCGAACACGGGCGGACCCCGCTAAATTTACGGCCAATTCTTGCTTTTTCCACCATTCTGGCCGTAATTTTCTTTCGAACACGGGCGGACCCCGCTAAATTTACGGCCAATTCTTGCTTTTTCGGCCATTCTGGCCGTAATTTTCTCTCGAATCCAGCAGCCTCCCTCCGATTTTACGGCCAAAACTTGCTTTTTCCACTCATTTGGCCGTATTTTTCTCTTGAATCCAGCAGCCTCCCTCCGATTTTACGGCCAAAACTTGCTTTTTCCACTCATTTGGCCGTATTTTTCTCTTGAATCCGTCGAGCTCCCCCTGATTTTACGGCCAAAACTTGCTTTTTCGGCCATTCTGGCCGTAAT
>JALEKC010000071.1 GCA_022769325.1 Eubacterium sp.
CTCACGTGCATTTTTTAATATTTCTTCTAATTCATCCATATCTTTCTCGCTCAAATCCCCCTGCTTCACAAGTGTGCTCATCATCGCTCCAATACTACCATCATAGATACGCCCCAAAAAACTTTTTGTCTCCGGCATAATCACCTCATCCTTCTGAACGATAGGATAAAAATACTTCGTTTTCCCCTTCATCTCATACCCAATCACCCCTTTTTCTGTCATTCGGCGAAGCATCGTCGCGCAGGTACTCTTGCTCCATTTTGTCTTTTTTTCCATCTGTGCCACAATTTCCATCAAACTACAGGCACCATTTTCCCACAACACCTGCATGATGTACCATTCCTTACTTGTGATCATTTTCATCCTCCTTTTCAGTTTACTTTGTAAACCTATCATAACACTGTTGGTTTACGTTGGCAACCATTAATTTAAAAAATTCACCAGGGAAACATTTCCCTGGTGTTTCTAACTCCTTAACCACATAATTTGATTCCGTACTCTTCCATCAACTTCTCCTGAATTTCAGGATCCTGTGTTGATTGAAAAAGTTCTGCCGTACGATTGTCCTTGATTAGCGCTGCATACAAATGATTGACACGTTGACGTCCCTGCTCAATGCCTTGCTCAACACCTTTCTCAAACCCAATCGCCTCTATCTCATCTAACACATCTGAAATCGGTCCCATCTGCGATTCCTCCTTTCTTTTTGGGGTTAAATCTGTTTCCAGAAAACATTTATTATGGCAATCGATTATTTTGTATTACATAAACCGGATTGTAATATGTAACACCGGCATAAGTGGTTTTATTTCCTGTGAAATATGTAGCGTAACCATAGTAAGAGCCATTCCACAGTGTATTGGTCATAGCAAAGTGTAAATGTTTTCCGGTGGAGTTCCCTGTGCTTCCCACAGTTCCAATTTTAGTCCCTTTTGATACTGTCGCTCCTTTTTTCACACAATATGAAGAGAGATGTGCATAGAAGGAGTATACCGTTTTCCCGGAAATGGTATGCTTTAATATTACATAATTTCCATTTCCATTTCTTTTCCCAACAGTACCATTATATCCACACCCTACCACAGTTCCATTTGCTGTCGCCATAACATTGTCTGAAAAACCGATAATGTCAATACCTATATGATATTTTGAACCTGATTTATTTCCCCAAGACCAGTTTGTAGCACTTCTCCAGGAGCATCTGGCATTGGACAATGGCATCTGGAATGAACTGGCCTTGGTTACACTTCCGCCAATGTTGACGCTCTTTGTTCCAATCAATGGATTTCCACTTCCGCCCCCAACATTAATGGCATAAACATAAACGGTCTTGGAACCTCTCGGACTTACCGAGATGGTGGAAGCAAAACCATGATTATTTCCGACTCCATATACATTATTGACATCCGGTCGATACGCATTGGCTGTAATTACATAACCTGGAGCTCCCGAACCTGCCGGGCCACCAACATATACATGAATCTTCAACTGACTTCCAAGAGAATCTCGGTCAAAGGCCCATCCGCAAACTTTTATTTTTCCCTCCCCGGCAGGAGACACGCTATCCACACAGTCCTGAGGATTGGAACCCTGATTGGCACTATAAGTTCCAGATACCCAGCCAAGCTTATAACCTCCGGAGCAAGGGTACTGGACCTGAGTTCTTCCATTGGCTGTTCCAATTACCAACACCTGGTCTGTGGCAAATACAGTTCCGATGGTGGCACTTCCTGTACTTCTTCGGTAGGCTGTCAGCTTTTTCCCCAATGTTCTGGTTTTTGTGGAAAAACTTGTGGATGTCATAAATCCACTCATTGCTGCATATGCTGTCCGACTTCCCTTTGAGGTCGGGTAAGTCACTTTTACTGCTCCGTTGGAATAAAATGCTAGAATTTTACAATAATCACCTGGTACAATATATCCGGTAGAACTCTTCAATGTCGCTGATGTATAGGTTGTCAACTTTCCACTACCATTCTTCATATATGCCCACATGGGAACACGTCCTGTCGTACTGGCCGCCTCCACTGTAGCAACTGTGGATAAATGTTTTCCGCTTCCCTGAGGAATGGAAATTCCTGTCAGCGACAAAATCACCGCCAATCCAAAGCATACTGTCTTTCTCATTATTTTCCTAAACTTATTTTTCATAAAAAACACATCCTTTCTTTGTTTATGATACCATCTTATCAAAAAAAGAAAGCAACACTTACGGTTGGAAAAACTCTGAAACTGAAAGTAACAGGCGCCAAAAAAGCAAAATGGAGTTCCAGCAATTCTAGAGTTGCCAGCGTTTCTCAAAAAGGTGTTGTAAAAGCAAAATCTGTTGGAACAGCTAAAATTACCGCAAAGGTGAAAAGTAAAAAAGTCACCTGCAAAGTATCGGTAAAGAGCAAGAAAACTTCTGCAAATACAAACCCAAGTGCAAACCTTCCATCTGCTGTTCCGGTTGTCGTCACACCGGCTCCAACACCAGTTGTAACCCCGGCACCAGCCGTAGAAAATAATACAAATACCATTTCTGCCAGCACTTTAGCAGAAAATCTCGGTGTGGTAACTCAGCAGTTATCCGATGGTAGCATTCTTTTTACGGTTACCAATAACAACAGCGTGGCAGTACCATACTATAGCTTGAATTATCAATTGAAAAACAGTGCCGGAGTAGTATGTGCTACCAGTGAAGTATCCGGTTCCGCAATTAATCCTGGAACATCTCAATATTTAGTTGGTACTACTGTTGACTCTGTCATCGATCCATCAAAATCCATCATTAGTAAAGTTGCCAAAACCGATTACTCTTATGTAGATGCATCCGATAAGGTTAGCATTACCCAAAACTCATCTGATGATGAGGACAAAATCTCTTTCACCTGCACTAGTACAGAACTTGACATTTCTGCAAGCATTGTAATATTATTCTACGATGCTTCCGGAAAAGTAGTAGGTTCCAAAACATCTTATGAATCGTTTTACGACGCACTGACTA